>NZ_JBFBLA010000039.1:0-37502 GCF_040702485.1 Arthrobacter sp. NPDC080031 | reverse complement strand
ATCAACAAACTTGGCACACTATTGAGTTCTCAAACAACAGACACACCCGGCACCACCCACACCCCACAGGGTCCAGGATCGCTCCGGAGCAACTTTTCAAACTTACCGGCTGCTTGCATCCTAGTCAAATCGGCGTTCTTGACTTGATTTTCACGAGGAACTTCAGTCAACTTCACCGATCTCCCCTGGGGAGCAGCGCGGGTACTAACTATACCACCAGTTCCCCGGGGAGGCAAAAGCCCCGGCAGGCGGCATCCTGCCCTTCATCCGCCGCCTGCAAGATCCAAGCAAAGGGCCCGGAAACCCCAGGCTTCCGGACCCTTCACCCTCAGACAAGCACGACATCTACCCCACAGGCGCGAACCAGGAAGCTCCGAGCGGCGGCAAGGTGACGGTCAGTGCAGCAGGCAGTCCTTCCGCCCCGGGTGCGGTGGCAAGCAGTTCACCACTATTGATCACACCCGAGCCTCCGTACACCTCGGCGTCGGTGTTGAGCACTTCCTGCCATGCGCCGGCCGACGGGACGCCAAGCACATAATCCTGGTGCGGGCCTCCCGAGAAATTCACGGCGCACACCAGGGGTTTGCCGTCGTGGTCCCAGCGGATAAAGGTCAGCACGTTGCGATCCGCGTCCGCACCGTTGATCCACTGGAAACCGCCAGGCTCGTTGTCCCGGACATGCAGGGCCGGCGTCGAGCTGTACAGCGTGTTCAACTCCTTGGTGAGCAATTGCAGTCCGCGGTGCGAGGGGATGTCGGCAAGGAACCAGTCGAGCCCGTGCTGTTCGGACCATTCAGCCTCTTGGCCGAATTCGGTGCCCATGAAGATGAGCTGCTTGCCCGGGTGCGCCCACTGGTAAGCCATGAACGCCCGCAGGTTGGCAAGCTGCTGCCAGCGGTCGCCGGGCATCTTGCGCAGCATGGACCCCTTGCCGTGCACCACCTCGTCATGGCTGATGGGCAGCAGGAAGTTCTCGGTGAAGGCATAGACCATGGAGAACGTCACCGTACCGTGGTGCCAGCGACGGTTCACCGGGTTTTCGGAGATGTACTTTAGGGAGTCGTGCATCCAGCCCATGTTCCATTTGAGGCCGAATCCCAGGCCGCCATGGTTGGTCGGTGCCGTGACGCCGGGGAACGCCGTGGATTCCTCGGCAATGGTCACTGCGCCCGGGTGGGTCTTGTAGATCGTGGCATTGACCTCTTGGAGGAAGGAGATGGCTTCCAGGTTCTCGCGGCCGCCGTGGACGTTGGGGAACCACTCCCCTTCCTCGCGGGAATAGTCCCGGTAGAGCATGGAGGCCACGGCGTCCACCCGAAGCCCGTCGATGTGGAATTCCTCAAGCCAGTACAGGGCGTTCGCGACCAGGAAGTTGCGAACCTCCGTGCGGCCGAAGTCGAAGATGAGCGTGCCCCAGTCCGGGTGCTCACCGAGGCGGGGATCGGAGTGCTCGTACAGTGGTTCTCCGTCGAAGCGGGCAAGGGCCCATGCGTCCTTCGGGAAGTGGGCTGGGACCCAGTCCAGGATGACGCCGATGCCCGCCTGATGCAGTGAATCGACCAGGAACCGGAACTCATCCGGATGCCCGAAGCGGGAGGTCGGAGCAAAGTAGGACGTGACTTGGTAGCCCCATGAACCACCAAAGGGGTGCTCGGCCACGGGCATGAACTCCACGTGGGTGAAGCCAAGCCACTTCACGTACTCGACGAGGTCCTTGGCCAGCTCCTTGTACCCGAGGCCAAGGCGCCAAGAGCCAAGGTGGACTTCGTAGACACTCATGGGCGAGTTGTGCGGATCCTTGTTGGCGCGCGCCGTCATCCAGGCGTCGTCCTTGAAGCGGTAGCCGGACTCCACCACGCGTGACGCGGTCAAGGGCGGAACTTCGGTGCCGAAGGCGAGTGGGTCGGCTTTTTCCACCCAGTGGCCGGCCTTGGTGAGCAGTTCGAATTTGTAGCATGCTCCTGCTGCGACGCCCGGAATGAAGACCTCCCAGACGCCCGAAGACCCGAGGGAGCGCATGGCATGCTCGCGCCCATCCCAAGAGTTGAAGTCGCCCTTGACGCGGACTGCCTGTGCGTTGGGCGCCCAGACGGCGAAGGAGACGCCGTCCACATCGCCGAGCGGGGAGCGGTAGTGCTGGACGTGGGAGCCCAGGGTGTCCCAGAGCCGCTCGTGCCGACCTTCTCCGATGAGGTGCAGGTCCAGCTCGCCGACGGTTGGAAGGTAGTGGTAAGGATCGTTGATCGTCACCGGTGCGGAATCGCCGTACACAACCTCCAGGCGGTAGTCCGGCACGTGGCCGTGCTGCAGCGGTTCGAGGACCGCCACCCAGATCCCGTCGGTCTCGTGGATCATCGGGGTGGAACCAGCTTCGGTGACTACGCTTACCTCCGCCGCGAGGTGCTTGACCGTGCGGATGGTGACGTGGCCGTGGTCGTCAAGGTGGGCGCCGAGCACCGAGTGCGGCGCATGGTGCGCACCAGCGGCCACCCGGCCCAGGGTAGCGGCGTCCACATACAGCGGGACTCGGGGCCGTTCGGTACGTGCTGAGCCTGTCATTTCCTTACCTTCCGATGTCGCCGCGGCATCCGTGCCGGGGCTCGTATTTCCGAGGAGCTGCCGCGAAGCATTGACCGGAATGGGCAACCAGTCCGGCCTGTTCCGCAGCTCGTAGATCACCTCGTACAAGGCCTTGTCCAGCCACAATGCCACAAACAGTGGCGATTGGCGGTCAATGGTTCCGGGGGTGATGTCGCTGTAGCCGAGCAGGAACGCCTCGGCGCAGTCGTCCACCCACGTAGCGGGAACCCGGGCGCCCGGGTTCTCGCGGATGGCCGCACCGGCCGCGTAGTCGAAGGACCGCAGCATTCCGACGACGTCCCGCAGGGGAACGTCTGGGATGTTACGGTGTTCGATCGGCCTCAGGGGTTCGCCCTCAAAGTCCAGGATCGCCCACCGGGCCGGTTGGCCCGCGGCGCCGGGCACCAAGAGGATCTGGCCCAGGTGAAGGTCTCCGTGGATGCGCTGCAGCGTCCCGGCTTCTTTGCCCGACAGTTGCGTCAGGAGCGCCTCAAGCTGCTGCTCATGGGGCCCGACGGCGGTGCCGGCCTCAGCCCACGACTGGCGGACGCGCCGGGCTACTTCGGGCGCGATGTCCTGGCCCGGAACGCGTTCCCGGGCGGTCCCGAGGGTTTCCGCGAGCCGCAGGTGCACGGTGGCGGTCGCCTGGCCCAGCTGCCGGGCTTCGGTGGCAAAGTCCCTGCCTGATGCCGCAGCGTCGACGGCGAGGCGCCAGGCATCCTGGCCGCCGGCGAGGAATTCGTGGGCAACGGCGAAATCCGCCGAGGCTGTGCCGTGCCGGCCCAGGGGCGTCCTTACTTCCCAGGTTCCGGTAATCCAACCAAGGGTAGAGGGCACTTCCTTCGTTCCCGCCGAGGTCAAGGCCGCGCCGACCTCCACCTCGGGGTTCTTGCCGATCGACAGGACCCGGAAGATCTTCACGATCGCCGGGGACACGCCGTCGTCGACGATCACTGAAGTGTTGGACTGCTCACCGGAAGAGACGCGCACGGTTCCTGTGGCGGCGGGCAGCCGCAGGCTGCCGGGGACCGTATGGCCGTTCGCGGTGCACTCCCCCTCTCCAGGCTCCGCTGAGACCTGACCCCGGATGAGATCGAGCCACGCGGTCACAAAGTCAGGATCGTGGGGGGCGTCGTATACCCAGACGGGCGGGTCTTCATCGCTTGTTCCGCCGATCTGGCCCACTAAGGCAGTTGCCAAGGCGGCCGTGGGCGCTGAGCGGAAGCTGAGCGGTACTTGGATGATGTCAGTCTGCCTCCCGCCATCGGCCGTGGCGTAGGCGACGGAGATGAGCTGGACCTCCAGGCCGGTGCCGGCGGCGGGCGCGGGAAGGCCGAACGAGCCGACGAAATCCAGTTCGAATAGCCCTCCCTTGACCGGAAACCAGCGCTGCCGGGGCAGCCATTCCTTGAGCAGGGAGGCCAGGATCGTGGTGGGTGCCATATGACTCATGTCAGCCTTCGATGGAGAGCACTGGGATGGCCTGGGTGTACGGCGAAGAGCCGGTGGAACCCGCCGAACGTATCCGCAGCCAGAAGAAGTCGTGGCTGCCGAGCGTGAGCGTCAGGGAGCCGTCGGCGCCGATTCCCGGGAACGGCTGGCCTCCGAACACATCCCTTAGGCCTCTTCCGGCGTAGTCAGGGATGTCCAAAGTGGCAGCAACCGGATGTTGGGACAAGTTGAAAACGCAAAGGACGGATTCGGCGTCTTCGCCTTCCGGATTGTCCTCCCGGAGTTCGCGCAAATAGGCAAGAACCGCCTCGTGGTCTGCCGGAACGTTCCGGTAGCCGCCTAGCCCGAAGACCGCGTGGTTCCTCCGGACGCTCAGGATCTGGCGCGTCCAGCGAAGGAGCGAGCCGGAATGGGCCGCTTCGGCCTCGACGTTCGCCATGCTGTAGTTGTAGACCAGCGACTGGATGACGGGCAGGTAGAGCTTTCCGGGGTCGGCATTGGAGAAACCAGCGTTGCGGTCCGGGTTCCATTGCATCGGCGTGCGGACGGCGTCGCGGTCGTCAAGCCAGATGTTGTCTCCCATCCCGATTTCATCCCCGTAGTACAAGAAGGGGCTGCCGGGCAGGGAAAGCAGCAAGGCGTTGATCAGTTCGATCTCGGCGCGGGAGTTGTCAAGCAGGGAAGCGAGCCTGCGCCGGATGCCGATGTTGGCCCGCATTCGCGGGTCCGGCGCGTACCAGCCCAGCATGGCGGCACGTTCGTCCGCGGTGACCATCTCCAGGGTGAGTTCGTCGTGGTTTCGCAGGAAGGTACCCCATTGCGCGCCGGCCGGGATTCCAGGGGTTTCGCGCAGTGTCTCGATGATGGGAGCGGCCTTCTGGTCGCGGAGTGCGTAGTACAGGCGCGGCATGATGGGAAAGTGGAAGGCCATGTGGCACTCCGGTTCTTCCTCCGTGCCGAAGTACTCGACGACGTCGTGCGGCGGTTGGTTGGCTTCGGCGATGATCACGCGGCCGGGGTAGTTCTCGTCCACCATCTTCCGAAGGTCCCGCAGGAAGCCATGGGTGGCCGGCAGGTTCTCGCAGTTGGTGCCTTCTTCTTCGAAGAGGTACGGGATGGCATCTGCCCGGAAGCCGTCAATGCCTTGGTCCAGCCAGAACCTGACGACGTCGTGAACGGCTTCGATGACCTTGGGGTTTTCGAAGTTCAGGTCGGGCTGGTGGCTGAAGAAACGGTGCCAGAAGAACTGCCGGCGGATCGGATCGAACGTCCAGTTCGACTCTTCCGTATCCACGAAGATGATGCGCGCGTCCTGGTACTTCGCGTCGGTGTCACTCCACACGTAGAAGTCGCCGAACGGGCCGTCCGGGTTCTTGCGTGACTCCTGGAACCAAGGGTGTTGGTCCGAGGTGTGGTTCAGCGGCAGGTCGATGATGACCCTGACGCCCCTCGCGTGGGCTTCGGCCACGAGCCGTTTGAAGTCGCTGATGGTGCCGAACTCGTCCAAAACCGACGTGTAATCGGAAATGTCGTAACCACCGTCGCGCAAAGGCGAGGCGAAGAACGGCGGCAGCCACAAACAATCCACCCCGAGCCACTGCAGATAATCCAGCTTGTCGATCAGTCCGTGGAAGTCACCGGAACCGTCGCCATTCGCATCCGCGAAGGCCCTCACCAACACTTCGTAGAAAACAGCCTTCCGATACCAATGAGGGTCATGTTGAAGACCCGGGGCATTCAGCTCGAAAGTGTTCTTCGGCGTGAAGTACTGACTTTGACCCTGCGGATTAAAGCTCACTAAGGCTACCTCCGGATGTTGAGAATGTGTGCCGGTTCTACATGGGCGTCCAGTCGGACGTAGTTGTACTCGCCCCACTCCCAGCTTTCGCCGCTGACCAAATCATCCACCCAGAACTGTCCGTTGGCGGTGAAGTCGGATGGATCCAGCGAAAGAGCGGAGAGATCCAGGGTCACAGTGCTTTCCCTGGTGCCGTGGGGATCGACGTTGACCACAATGATCAAGGTGTCCTTGCTGCCGTCGGGCATGGTCTTGTGCTTGGAGAACACGATCGTTGCGTCATCGGTGCTGTGATGCAACGTCAGGTTCTGCAGGTCACCCAGGGCTGGGTGGGCCTTCCGGATGGCGTTGAGCCGCGTGATGTATGGGGCGAGACTGTGTCCGGAAGCCGCTGCGGCATCCCAGTTGCGGTTCTTGAACTCATATTTCTCGTTGTCGATGTATTCTTCGGCACCGGGACGCGCCACGTGCTCGTACAGCTCGAATCCGGCGTACATGCCCCAGAGCGGGCTGGCCGTGGCTGCCAGTGCTGCGCGGATGCGGAACGCGGCCGGACCGCCGTACTGGAGGTATTCGGTGAGGATATCCGGGGTGTTGACGAAGAAGTTGGGCCTGAAGAAGGCCGGGGTTACGTGGCTGACCTCGTGGAAATACGATTCCAGTTCGGTTTTGGTGTTCCGCCATGTGAAGTACGTGTACGACTGTTGGAACCCTGCCCGTCCGAGTGCGTGCATCATCGCGGGGCGGGTGAACGCCTCGGCGAGGAAAACGACGTCGGGGTACTTCTTGTTGACCTTGCTGATCAGCCATTCCCAGAACCACACCGGCTTGGTGTGGGGGTTGTCCACGCGGAAAATCTTCACGCCGTGGCTCACCCAAAGGAAGACAATCCGCAGGATTTCCTTGGACAGACCCGCCGGATCGTTGTCGAAGTTCAGGGGGTAGATGTCCTGGTACTTCTTGGGCGGGTTTTCGGCATAGGCGATGCTGCCGTCCACGCGGGTGGTGAACCATTCAGGGTTGGTCTTCACCCAGGGATGGTCCGGGGCGGCCTGCAGCGCCAGGTCCAGCGCCACCTCGAGGCCCAGCTCATTGGCGCGGGCCACAAAGGCGTCGAAATCCTCGAACGATCCCAATTCCGGGTGGATGGCGTCGTGGCCGCCGGCTTCGGAGCCGATGGCCCACGGCGAGCCGGGATCCTGCGGACCCGGAGTCAAACTGTTGTTACGTCCCTTGCGGTGCTGGAAACCGATCGGGTGGATGGGCGGCAGGTAGATGACGTCGAAGCCCATGTCCGCAACGGCGTCGAGCCTCTTGGCCGCCGTCGTGAAGTTGCCTGAGGTCCACGTTCCCGTGGTGGGATCGAAAACGGCACCTTCGGAACGGGGGAAGAATTCGTACCAGGCCCCGCGGCCCGCGAGGTCACGCTCCACGAGGAGCGGGTATTGTTCCGAGACGGTTACCAGTTCGCGGATCGGCTGGCGCTCGATGACGGCTGCGACCTCTGCACTGAAGCCGGCGGCAAGTCGCTCCTCGGCAGTCTTGGACGCATCGGCGAGGCCTTCAGAGGCAGCGCGAAGGATGCGCTTGTCCGCTCCGTTTCGCGTGCTTTCGCTGGCCGCTTCGGCGAGCAGGGCGGCGCCCTCGGCGAGCATCAGCTCCACGTCGATGCCGGCCTCGACCTTCACTTCCGCGTTGTGGTGCCACGTGCCGTAGCGATCGTGCCAGGCCTCGATTGCGAAAGTCCAGGCTCCGGGCGCCGTCGGGGTCAGCAGGCCCTCCCAACGGTCGGTTCCCTTGCCACGCTCACCCGGTGCCGGGGCGAGCCGGACTCGTTGGCGTTCCTTGCCTTTGGGGTCCAGCAGGACGGCGCTCACCCCCAGCTGGTCATGGCCCTCACGGAAAACCGTGGCGCCAACCACCAAATCTTCACCAGGCAAGGCTTTGGCCGGGAAACGGCCTTCCTCGATCACGGGCTGCACAGCCGTGATGGGGAATCTGCCGAACCTGAGACCTTCGGTGATACCGGCCTTCTGCTTGGACTTGGATGCTGAGCTGGATCGCGGTGCTGCAGTAGTGGTCACAACCTCGACGTTAGCGAGAAAAATCACATTTTGCGAAGAGGTACGCCAGACTCTTCCGCGCAATGTGTCATTTACCTAAAAGAAACCGAAAGCTGTTCCTGCTGTCTACCGGGTGGATTAGTGTGACGCTCGTGAAGGCAATTCGAAGGTTTACCGTCCGTACCCTGCTCCCCGAGCCGATCCGGCCCCTGGCGCGTCTTGCCATGAATCTGCGCTGGTCGTGGCACCGGCCTACCCGTGAGCTCTTTGCGAGCCTTGACCAGGAATTGTGGGAGGAGAGCCGCCACGATCCGATAAGCCTCCTAGGGTCGATCAGCCGCGATCAGCTGGACCAGCTTGCTTCCAACAATGAACTCGTAGAGCGTGTCCAGCACGCGGCTGCGGACCTGGACCGGTACCTGAGCGAGCCGCGGTGGTACCAGGGCCTGGGTCCGGACGCTCCGGCGTGCATCGCGTACTTTTCCCCGGAGTTCGGGATCACCGAGGTGCTTCCGCAGTATTCCGGAGGCCTGGGGATCCTGGCCGGGGACCATTTGAAGGCCGCTTCGGACCTGGGTGTGCCGCTGATCGGCGTCGGGCTGCTGTACCAGGCGGGTTACTTCAAGCAGTCCCTATCCCGGGACGCCTGGCAGCAGGAAACCTACCCGGTCCTTGACCCGGACGGCCTGCCCCTGACGCTGTTGCGTGAACCGTCCGAGGACGGGACCGGCAAGCCAGTGACGATCGCGCTGCCGCTGCCCAACGGACGCAAGCTCAACGCGCACATCTGGCGGGCCGACGTCGGGCGCGTGCCGCTGCTGCTGCTCGACTCGAACGTTCCGGCCAACGACGACGCCGCGCGCGGGATCACGGACCGCCTCTACGGCGGCGGCGGTGACCACCGCCTGCAGCAGGAACTGCTGCTGGGCATGGGCGGGGTGAAGGCGCTGCGCGTCTACCAGCGCCTCACCGGCACCCCGGCCCCGGAAGTGTTCCACACCAACGAAGGCCACGCCGGGTTCCTGGGCATCGAACGCATCCAGGAACTCATGTCCTCCGAGGCCCCGCTGAGCTGGTCCGAAGCCCTGGCCGCCGGGCGGGCGTCCACGGTGTTCACCACCCACACCCCCGTGCCTGCCGGCATCGACCGCTTCGAGGCCGTGCAGATCAGGCACTTCTTCGACGCCGGCCTGGCCCCGGACGTGCCGGTGGAGAAGGTCCTGGAACTCGGCCGGGAAAACTACGAGGGCGGCAACCCCGCGGTCTTCAACATGGCCGTCATGGGCCTGCGCCTGGCCCAGCGGGCCAACGGCGTGGCCAAACTCCACGGCGTGGTCTCCCGCGAGATGTTCTCCGGGCTCTGGCCAGGCTTTGACCACTCCGAAATCCCCATCACCTCCGTCACCAACGGCGTCCACGTACCCACCTGGGTGGATCCCCGCATCTCTGCCTTGGCCCGCCAGCAATTCGGGACCGAGGCCGAGGCCATGGGCCGTTGGGACCTCGCCTACAACGTCAGCGACGAGGACGTGTGGACGCTGCGGCGTCAACTCCGGGTGTCCCTCGTGGAGGATGTCCGGCGTCGGCTCCGGGCAGCGTGGAAGAAGCGCGGGGCGGCCGATGCCGAGCTGGGTTGGACGGACACCGTGCTGGACCCGGACGTCCTGACGATCGGTTTCGCCCGGCGTGTGCCCACCTACAAGCGCCTGACCCTCATGCTCCGGGACCCGGCCCGGCTCAAGGCGCTGCTGCTGCACCCGAAGCACCCCATCCAGCTGGTCATCGCCGGCAAGTCCCACCCGGCGGATGACGCCGGCAAGAAAATGATCCAGGACCTGGTGAAGTTCACCGACGACCCCGCCGTCCGGCACCGGATCGTGTTCCTGCCCAACTACGACATCGCCATGGCCCGCACCCTGTTCCCGGGCTGCGATGTGTGGCTGAACAACCCGCTCCGGCCCCTGGAAGCGTGCGGGACCTCCGGGATGAAGGCCGCGATCAACGGTTCCCTGAACCTCTCGGTCCTGGACGGCTGGTGGGATGAGATGTACGACGGCGAGAACGGCTGGGCGATCCCGACCGCGAACAACGACGCGTCACCCACAGAACGCGATGACATCGAAGCCGCCGCCCTCTATGAGCTCCTGGAGACCCAGGTGGCCCCGCGCTTCTACGGTTCCACGGTCTCCGCGGACGCCGGCGCCGCCGGGCCCTCGCAGTCCGGCCCGGAAACCATCCCGACGCACTGGGTCTCGATGATCAAGCACACCCTGGCCCACCTCGGCCCGGCAGTCTCGGCCGACCGCATGCTCCAGGACTACGTCAACACCCTCTACCGCCCCGCAGCGGAATCGGGACGGCGTGCCGTGGCCGGCTCTTTCAAGGAAGCGAAGGAACTCGCGGCCTGGATCACGAAGGTCCGCAGCGCCTGGCCTCAGCTGATCGTGGAACACGTCGATTCCGTCGGTGTCTCCGAAGAGCCGCAGATCGGGGACACCCTCCAGGTCAACGCCTACATCGCCCTCCACACCCTGACACCGGACGACGTGAGCGTTGAGGTGGCCTACGGGCGGGCTGAAGAAAGCGATGAACTGGAGGACGTCACCGTGGCCGAACTGAGCTCGTTCGAGGACCTCGGCAACGGGAGGCACCTGTTCACCGGTTCCATCCTGATCAACCGCTCCGGATCCTTCGGCTACACCGTCCGGGTCTTCCCGAAGCACCCCTCCCTCGCATCGAAGGCCGAACTGGGGCTGATCGTGAACGCGTAGCGACAAGCTGGCCGGGTGGGCACCGCCCACCCGCCAGCCGCGCTACTGCTGGAAGACCGTTATGACGGCAAGGTCCCGCCCGGAGTAGGATTCGGCGTTCTGGAGGATTTCGCAAACCAATCCGAAGGACCGGTCTGTCCGGTAAGCCGCCGGGACCTGCCAAATCAAGGTGACGGGTGGTTGGTCGTCCTCGGACACACTGTCTGCGAAATCGTGGAGTGAATCGTTGAGCGCGTCCAGGTCCACCCCGTAGTACTCGGGGAAATCAAGCACTTGGCCGAACACTTCCAAGACGGCCTTCTTGCTTGCTGCCGGCGGCACCAGCACGGTGCGGCGGCCGGCGTCGGACACTTGTTCCTGGAGTTCTTCCAGTGTCCAGGTATCTGCGGAATAGATCTTCATGGTTCCTAGGTGCGGTAGACGTTGATGGTGTTGCCTTGGACGATTTCCCGCTCGCCGGCCGCGACGAGCGCTCCTTGCCGGCGGTCATTGAGTTCCGAAGTGGTCAGGCGTAGCTCGAACATCCGGCTCCCCGTTCCCGATTCGGCGAGCAGTTTGGGCAGGACGATCTTCTTGTCATCCTTGTTGCCGTTGATCACGATCAAGCCGCGGTAAGTGCCGCCCTCGGAGCTCACCAAAAGCTGCACAATCCGCCGTGAGGGATCGTGCCAACGGTCCGCCGTCATGGGCTGGCCTTTTTCATCAAACCAATCCAGGCCCGTCCCGCTGTCCGGGAAGCCTGCGTCTTGGGCTTGCAGGAAATCTCTCCGGAGCCGGATCACCCGTTTGGTGCTCCGCAGCATGTCATGCGATTCGGGTGTCTGCGTCCAGTCGATCCACGTCAGGGGGTTGTCCTGACAATAGGCGTTGTTGTTTCCCTGCTGTGTTCGTCCGAGCTCGTCGCCGGCGGTGATCATGGGCACGCCGATCGAGATCATCAACGTCGTCATGAGGTTCCGCTTCGAAAGGGCACGGGCAGCGAGAATAGTCTCATTTTCCGTGCGGCCTTCGAATCCGTGGTTGTAGCTGAGGCTGTTGGTCTGCCCGTCGCGGTTTTGCTCGCCGTTGGCCTCGTTGTGCTTACGGTCGTAGGACACCAGATCGGTCAGGGTGAAGCCGTCGTGGGCCGTGACGAAGTTGAGCGAGGCGAGCCTGGAGCGTCCTGAAGGTTCAAAGACCCGGGCCGAGCCCGTCAAGGCGTCAGCGAGGTCTCCCATGGTGCTTCCGGACATCCCGCCGTCGGAAGCGCCGCGCTCCGAGAGCCAAAAACGGCGCACGCTGTCGCGGAAATGATCATTCCAGTCCACCCATCCCTTGGGGAACCGCCCGGTCTGCCAGCCGCCATAGCCCACATCCCATGGTTCGGCAATGAGCTTGGTCTTGGAAAGCACCGGGTCCTGGGCGACCCGTTTCAAGAACGGGTGCTCAGGGTCGAATTCATTGCCCGCATTGCGGCACAGCGTCACGGCAAGGTCGAAACGGAAGCCGTCTATGTGGAATTCGTCCGCCCAATATCGCAGCGAGTCAATGGCCAGGTCCACCACCCGGGGT
The DNA here is from genome assembly GCF_040702485.1 of Arthrobacter sp. NPDC080031. Taxonomy (NCBI): domain Bacteria; kingdom Bacillati; phylum Actinomycetota; class Actinomycetes; order Micrococcales; family Micrococcaceae; genus Arthrobacter; species Arthrobacter sp. NPDC080031. Next base: position 25,287 of record NZ_JBFBLA010000039.1, on the reverse strand, counting down.
TCGGCGAAGTTAAGGGTGTTGCCGCAGCCTGTCGTATCAAGGTAACGGCCGTGGGCATCGTGGCGGTAGTACTGCCGCTCGCCCAGGCCCCTGAAACTGAAGGTATCGCCGTCGGGCCCGCCTTCCGCCGTATGGTTGTAGACAACGTCGAGGATCACTTCGATCCCCGCGGCATGCAGGAGCTTCACCATGCCCTTGAGTTCGTCCTGGACGGCGTGGGGGCCCGCCTGCTGGGCGGCTTGCGTGGCGTAGTCCGCGTGTGGCGCAAAGAACGCCGCGGTGTTGTATCCCCAGTAATTGGTCAGGCCCAAGTACTGCAGGTGCTGCTCGTCCATGTGGAAGTGGATGGGCAGCAATTGAACGGCCGTCACCCCTAATGAATGGAAGTGCTCGATCATGGCGGGGTGTGCCATGCCCGCGTAAGTGCCGCGGAGGTGCTCGGGGATGTCCGGGTGCAGCATGCTTTGGCCGCGGACGTGCGCCTCGTAGACAATGGTGTCCCGCCACGGCGTGCGAAGCAGGCGATCGCCACCCCAATCGAAAGCCGTTTCCATCCGTACGGAGGTCAGCAGCTCTCCACGCTGGTGCACCGCCTTGCCGTAGGGATCCAGCAACAGCTGCTCGGCGTCGTCGGCGTCAAAGTCCGGAGCAGGAGCCGACAATGGAATCGCGTCCTCGCGGGCTGCTGCGCGGAAGCCGTACCGGGTGCCGGGCGGCAGTCCGTCGACAATCCCGTAGTGCACGCCGTCCTCAAGGTTGGGCAGCGTGTGGACTTTCCAGGAGTCACCGGGGGCCTTGAAGGCGATTTCGACCCGCGTGAGTCCGGGGGCCCACACAGCGACGTTGACCCGGTCCGGCGAACGGGTGTCGCGGCCGGACTTCCCAGGCAGCGGAACACTCAGCCCGAGCGGCGACGGCCGCGAGGCGTCCACTGTAGATGCTGTGTCAACAATCGGCATAACCATTAGTTGAGAGTTTAGTCTCCGACGCCAATTCTCCCTCGCCCGTAGTCGATATGACACTGCCCAAGTCCGGCGGCCGGAATCAAGCCGGCGTCCCCTGCGAACGCAAACAAGCCGTTCACCTGCTGAAACGCCGGATCACCCGGCTCGTTGCGCTTTTCGTGAAACCGGTCGTTTGAGCGGATTGTGTCGGTTGCGCCGGATACGCCTGCCCGCGCATGAGTTCGTATCCTTAGCGCGACCGTTGCATACTTTGGCTATACACCAATGTGGAGGTAATCGTGCGAATCGCTCTTGCTCAACTCATCAGCGGCCGCGAGCCGGCAGAGAACCTGATCCTGTTGGAAGACTACGCCCGCCGGGCCAAGGAGGGCGGCGCCGAGCTCGTGGTATTCCCCGAAGCGACCATGCGGGCGTTCGGGAATTCCCTGCTCGACATCGCCGAGCCCTTGGACGGGCCATGGGCCAGCCAGGTGCGGAAGATCGCCCAGGATCTTGGAATCGTGATCGTGGCCGGAATGTTCACCCCCGGAATAGCCTCCGACGGCACCAGCAACGGCAAGGTCCGGAACACCCTGATCGCCACTGGACCCGGAGTCGACGCCAGCTACGACAAGATCCACCTCTTCGACGCCTTCGGCTTTGCCGAATCAGACACCGTCGACGCCGGCACCGATCCAGTGACGTTCGACGCCGGAGGCCTCACGTTTGGCCTGGCCACGTGCTACGACATCCGTTTCCCTGCCCTCTTCACTGCCAATGCCGACCGCGGAGCCGACGTGAATATCGTGTCTGCTTCCTGGGGAGCCGGGCCGGGCAAGGCGGAACAGTGGAAGCTGCTCGCTCGAGCCCGGGCGATCGACACCACGACCTTCGTGTTGGCTTGCGGGCAGGGCGATCCCGCGAGCCAAGGCCGTGAACCCAGGGGTGCGGCGCCCACCGGAGTGGGGCACTCCGTCGTCGTGTCCCCCTTGGGGAACGTGCTCGCAGAGCTCGACGCCGAACCCGGCCTCTTGTTCGCCGAGCTGGACGCCGCCGTCGTCGAGGAAGCGCGGGTCAAGCTCCCGGTCCTGGCCAACCGCCGCGACTTCTAACGGGAATACTCAAAAGGGAACAGCAACGCCCGCCCACCAAAAGAAGTGAGCGGGCGTTGCTGTATTTGGCGCCATAAGTGAGCGGGCGTTGCTGTATTGGCGCCATAAGTGAGCGGGCGTCGGCGGCTGTGCCGCCACCCAACTGGCTATTTCGCGGCGCGCTGCCTTGAGATTTCGTACAGTGAGATGCCCACGGCCATCGAGGCGTTGAGCGATTCCATGGCGGAGTCGATCGGGATGGAGATGATCTGGTCGCAGTTTTCGCGGACCAGGCGGCTGAGGCCCTTGCCCTCTGAACCCACAACAATGCACACGGGATCGGTGGCCAGGGCGAGATCCGGCAGCGAGACATCGCCGTCGCCGTCCAGGCCCAGCACGAAGATGCCCATCTGCTTGAACTGCTTGAGCGCGTTGTTCAGGTTGGCCGCCCGGGCCACGGGGACGCGGACGGCCGCGCCTGCGCTGGTCTTCCAAGCCGAAGCGGTGACGCCGACTGAGCGGCGTTCCGGGACAATCACGCCGTGCCCGCTGAAAGCGGAAACGGAGCGGATGATGGCGCCCAGGTTGCGGGGGTCGGTGATGCCGTCGAGGGCAACGAAGAGGGGCGCGTTGGGGATGTACCCCTTCTTCCACTTGGTGACCGTCTCTTCGGCGAGGTCGTAGGCGTCCTGGTATTCGTACGGCGGGATCTGCAGCACGAGGCCCTGGTGGACGGCGTCTTCGGTCATGCGGTCGAGTTCGGGCTTGCCGGTCTCGAGCAGCGGGATGCCACGTTCGGCAGCGAGCTTGAGGGATTCCTTGACACGGTCGTCCATCTCGATCCGGATGGCAACGTGCAGTGCCTTCGCGGGGATTCCGGCGCGTAGCGCCTCCACCACGGAGTTGCGTCCGGTGACCATTTCCTCGGTGGCGCGGCCCTTCGGGCCTGAGCGGGCCCCCGGGTTGGAGCGGCTGGCGCCCCCGGCTGCGCGCTTGGCGGCGGACCGCTCGGCAAGCTGCTTGCTCTTGTACGCCTTGTGGTATTCGCGGTCCTCAGCCTTGGGGGTTGGACCCCGGCCTTCCAAGGCCTTTCGACCGTGGCCACCGGTTCCAGTGGTGGGGCCCTTCTTGTTCTTGACAGCCCGGCGACCGTTGTTGGCCATGAATTCCACCCTTGATTGTGTTGAGTACGTCTGCAATCAAGTCTACTGAATCAACTTAAATCGGGACGACGGCGGAAAATCAGTCCCGTTTCAGGCTCCAACTGGTGCCATCGGCGCCATCCTCGACCGCGATGCCGGCTGCCGCAAGAGTGTCGCGGATCGCGTCCGAAGCGGCCCAATCCTTGTTGGCACGCGCCTCGGCGCGCGCCTGCAACTGGGCTTCCACGAGGACCTCCAGGGCCTGGGAAGTCTCGGAATTCTCCTGGACTTCGCCGCGGACGTCGTTCAGTCCAAGCACGGTGGTCATGGCCAGCACGGCCTGGAGCGCCTGCCGGGCCCCGGCGTCTTCCCCGGACGCCAGGGCCGTATTTCCGGCGCGGACGGTCTCGTGCAAGGCGCCAAGGGCCTGTGGGACGTTGAGATCGTCATCCATGGCAGCCGCGAAGGCATCCGGCACGGGACTCGACTCGGGGTGAGCGGCGAACTCGCCTCCGAACTTCTTGGAGGCTTTCGCAATAAAACCGTAGATACGCTCCACGGCAGCCGCAGCCTCTTGAAGCGAGGTGGGCCGGTAGTCCAGGACGGAGCGATACTGCGCCTGGCCAAGGTAGTACCGGACAACGCGCGGACTTGCGAGCTCGAGCATCTCTCCGGGGCTCACTGTGTTGCCCACGGACTTGGACATCTTTTCGCCCTCATACGTGACCATGCCGTTGTGCAGCCAGAAGTTGGCAAACGCGTCGCCCGCAGCCTGCGATTGTGCCATCTCGTTCTCGTGGTGCGGGAAGCGGAGGTCCAATCCGCCGCCGTGGATGTCGAATTGCTGGCCCAGGTACTTCGTGGCCATGGCGGAGCATTCGAGATGCCAACCCGGCCGGCCGGTTCCCCACGGCGATACCCAGCTCGCCGTCGTCGGCTCCCCGTCTTTGTAGCCCTTCCACAGCGCAAAGTCGCGCGGGTCGCGCTTCCTGTTGCTGAATTGCGGCTCGACGTCGGCGGCTCCCTGCATATCGTCGATGTTCTGGCGGGTCAGCGAGCCGTACTTGCTCCAGGAGCGGACATCGAAGTAGACGTCTCCTGAGTTGTCCAGTGCAGGGTAGGCGTGGCCGCGGTCGATAAGCCTTTGAATAAGGGCGTGCATCTCCGGGATGTGGCCGGTGGCGCGAGGCTCGTAGGTGGGGCGGGAAACGCCGAGGATGTCGTAGGCCTGCTCGAATTCCTGCTCGTAGCGGTAGGCCAGAGCCCACCATTCTTCCTCGGCCTTGGCTGTGGGTTCCTCAGCCCAGTCCGGCCCGAAGGACTGGGCCGACTTGGCGAGGATCTTGTCGTCGATGTCAGTGACGTTGCGGACAACGGTGACACGCAGGCCGCGGTATTCAAGCCAACGGGTCAACTGGTCGAAAGCGATCGCGGAACGGACATGTCCCACGTGCGGCATCCCCTGCACCGTGGCACCGCAGTAGTAGACGCTGGCCTTGCCGGCTTCAAGGGGAACGAAGTCGCGGACTTCGGCGGATGCAGTGTCGTAAAAGCGCAGGGTCACCGCTCCAGATTAGCGGATGCGCACCCTCTGGCTTCGTTGCACATCATCTGTCCCTGTTTAGGCGCCGTTTAGGCGCCGTCGCTTGGGGGCGCGGCCTGCACGGCGTAGACGAGCGCCGTGGCAACGGCCGAGATGCCCTCGCCACGCCCCGTGAAACCCAGGCCATCGCTCGTGGTTGCCGTGACGCTGACGGAAGCCCCTGCGGCGGCGCTGAGGACACGCTGGGACTCTTCACGCCTGGGCCCGAACTTTGGCCTATTGGCAACGAACTGCACTGCCACGTTGCCGATCTCGAAACCGGCAGCCCGGACAATCCTGGCCGCCTCCCCCAGGAGTTTCACCCCGGACGCACCGGCGAACTCGGGGCGGTCGATACCGAAATGCGTACCAAGATCACCAATGCCGCAAGCGGAGAAGAGTGCGTCAGCGGCCGCATGGGCAACGCAATCGCCGTCGGAATGCCCGGAAAGCCCGCGTTCCCCCTCCCAAAACAGCCCGCCGAGCCATAACGGCTGCGGATCGTTCTCGGGCGCGTAGGCGTGCACGTCCACCCCGATGCCCGTGCGCGGCAGAATCATCGCCGGGTCTCCAGAGGCGGCCATCAGCCTTCCACCCAGCGGACTCCGAGCGGCCCTTCCAGCAAGCCCTCGGCAATGATGAGATCCAGCGGCGTGGTGATCTTCAGTGATTGGCTAGCGCCGCGGACTGCGTGGACAGGCACGCCGAGAAGCTCGACCAGCATTGCGTCATCGGTGACTGCCGCCGACTGCTTGTCGTCGAACGTCGCGGCCGCCGCGTGGGCGCGCAGCAAAGTCTCATAGTCGAATCCCTGCGGAGTCTGCACGGCACGAAGTTGTTCGCGCGGGGCGGTGCCGGTAACGATCTCCGGCGCGATTCCGGCGTCGTATCCGTCAGTTTCCGCAACCATCTTGACGGTATCCACCACCGGAATGGCAGGAATGACCGCCTTGGCGCCAGACGAGAGCGCGGATGCGACGCGGTGGAAGACCCGTTCGGGAGTCAGTGCACGCGCGGCGTCGTGGACCAGCACAGCGCGCGTGCCCTCAAGGAGCGCCCCAAGGGCGGCGCGGACCGAAGCGGCACGGGTGGATCCGCCGTCGACCACTGTGATCAGCGGACCGTCAGCGCCAAGTTCTTGCCGGAATTGCTCGCAAAGCTCGCGCAACGCCAGGTCCCCTGCGGGGACGGCCACGCAGATCTGCCGGGCAACGTCCGCCGTCGCGACCCCGCGAAGAGCATGGGTGAGGATCGTTTCGCCGCCCAGCGGAACTTTTGCCTTGGGCATGCCGTAGCCAAGCCGCTCCCCGGATCCTGCCGCAACGACGACGACGGCGGTGGCCTCGCGCTGGGATGGTGTAGTCATGCGCCCAAGCCTACGTGGCAAAAGGAAACCCCGGCGGCAGGTTGCCACCGGGGTTCAAATCTGTGAATCTCTGTTAGGAAGCCAGAACTTCGTCGAGAACGCTTGCGGCCTTCTCTTCGTCGGTCTTCTCAGCCAATGCCAGTTCTGAAATCAGAATCTGACGGGCTTTGGCCAGCATTCGCTTTTCACCTGCGGAAAGGCCGCGATCGTGATCACGGCGCCAAAGATCGCGGACGACCTCTGCAACTTTGATGACGTCGCCGGAAGCAAGCTTCTCCAGGTTTGCCTTGTAGCGACGGGACCAGTTGGTGGGCTCTTCAGTGAACTCGGCGCGGAGAACGTCAAATACGTGCTCCAAGCCTTCCTTGCCCACTACGTCGCGAACCCCAACAAGGTCTACGTTTTCTGCTGGAACTTCAATGGTCAGATCACCCTGAGCCACCTTGAGCTTGAGATACATTTTCTCTTCGCCCTTGATAGTGCGCATCTTGATTTCTTCAATTTTTGCTGCACCGTGGTGAGGGTAAACTACTGTCTCGCCGACCTCAAAAACCATGTGGACTTTCCCCTTTCCCGCAGACCAGTTTATCACGCTTAAGGCATACGATTGGCACGGAAAGGGGTCCTGAGCCCAGTAAATACGCGGAAAATGGCCTTTTCGGCCCTCCGGCACCCTCTTGACGGGAGGGCGCAAAAGTGCATAGGACCCAGCGTTCCGGCTGACCCTACTCCTTCCGGAGGGCCGCCACAATGGTGATCGGAATCCTTGTTCCTGCCAGTTTGCCGATAGGCTATGGCTGAAAAGTGTTCCAATGACTCTTAGAGGAGTACGTGTCGTGCGCATTACTGCGATGAACCGTGTCCAGCGCGGCAAAATGGCGATGGCTGCGGCCGCCATCAGCATCGGTCTCTTGTCCGTGACCGGCTGTGGCTACATCAACCCCCAGCAGACCAACGAGCAGTATTCTCCGTCTGACGGCGTCAGGGAAGACCTCGGTCCGCTTCAGCTGCGCAACATGCTCATCGTCTCCACGGACGCCAACAAGCCAGGACGCGTCATTGGTGCCGTGTTCAACACTTCCTCAAGCGATGCAACCCTCACGATCAGTGGCGCAGGCGGGTCACAGGCAACCATTCCGGTCAAGGCCAAGTCCCAGACCTACCTCAACGAGACCACCGACGCCGCCGTTCTGAGCACGAGCGGCGGAGCCACGGGTTCCATGGTTTCCGTGACCATCAAGACCGGCTCCGATTCCCGCGCCGTGCAGTTGCCGGTCCTGGACGCTTCCTTGAAGGAATACACGAAGTACCTCCCCACCGTTTCCGCTTCTCCGAGCCCCTCGGCCAGTGGTTCCGCCACCCCAAGCAGCGGGTCCACCTCCTCGAGCAGCAGCTCGACCCCGACGCCGAGCGCCACCGGCCACTAGGCGGCCGGCGGCTGGCGTCGCTCAAGGCCGGCTCCTCGAAGTCAACCGGCTCAACGAAGTCAAAAGGAAGGGCTCCCACGATGGGAGCCCTTCCTTTTCGCTGTTGTCATTGCGGGTTGCCCTGCCCGTGCGGGTTCCTACGGCTCGAACTTGTAGCCCAGGCCCCGCACCGTGACGAGGTAGCGGGGAACCGAGGGGTCCGGCTCGATCTTGCTGCGCAAGCGCTTCACGTGGACGTCCAGGGTCTTGGTGTCGCCCACGTAGTCGGAGCCCCAGACGCGGTCGATCAGCTGCCCGCGGGTGAGCACCCGGCCCGAATTGCGAAGGAGCATCTCAAGGAGTTCGAATTCCTTGAGCGGAAGCGATACCTGCTCGCCGTTGACGCTCACCACATGCCGCTCGATGTCCATGCGCACAGGACCGGCCTGCACAGTGGACGTGATGAGTTCCTCCGGCTCGCCTTGCCGGCGCAGCACAGCACGCACGCGCGCCACGAGTTCCCTGGAGGAGTACGGCTTGGTGACGTAGTCGTCCGCGCCGAGTTCCAAGCCAACCACCTTGTCGATTTCCGAATCCTTGGCTGTCAGCATGATGACCGGGACGCTGGAACGCTGGCGCAGTTGCCTGCAGACCTCGGTGCCGGGGGTCCCCGGGAGCTGCAAGTCCAGCAGCACGAGGTCGGCCCCGTTGCGGTCGAACTCCACCAAGGCGTCACTTCCGTTGTCCACCACGTGGACATCGAAGCCTTCCTTGCCCAATAGGTAGGACAGGGGGTCGCTGAACGACTCTTCGTCCTCCACGATCAGAATCCTGCTCAAGCGCCAGCTCCTTGTTCAAGGGCGCGCACAGCGCCCGTCGTTTGAATCACGCTTCGGGGCTTCGCCCCGGCGTCGTTGTCGTCCTGGCCTTCCATTTCCGGAAGGCGGATGGTGAAAGTAGAACCTTGGCCTGGCTGGGACCAGACGGTGACCTCGCCGCCGTGGTTGGACACCACGTGTTTGACGATACTCAAGCCCAAGCCTGTTCCGCCGGTCTGCCGGGACCTCGCCGCATCCACGCGGTAGAAGCGTTCGAAGATGCGTTCCTGGTCCTCCGGGCTGAGGCCCTCACCCTGGTCAGTGACTGAAATGGCAACCACGCCCTCTTTGGCGCGGACCCCCACTCCCACACGGGTGTTCTCCGGCGAATACCGAATGGCGTTGTCGATCAGGTTCCGCAAGGCGGTCACCAACAGGTCCTGGTCCCCGAAAACCATTGTTTCCGAGCGTCCGCCGACGACGATCTTGATGTTCTTGAGCTCGGCCGGGAGCTGCGAACGGTCCACGGCCTCGGCGATCACCGTATTGATGTCCACGGCGTGCCCTTGCTGTGCCACGTTGGCGCCCTGGAGCCGGGACAGCTCAATAATGTCCTGGACCAGCGCGGCAAGCCGTGTCGATTCCTTGTGCATGCGCTTCGCGAAGCGACGTACTGCTTCTTCGTCGTCCGGGCTCGCCTCAAGCGCCTCCGCGAGCAGCGAGATGGCGCCCACCGGCGTCTTGAGTTCGTGCGAGACGTTCGCCACGAAGTCGTTGCGGATCTCTTCGGTGCGGGTGATTTCGGTGCGGTCATCGGCCAGCAGGACGATATATTCCCATCCGAGCATGGCTGCCCGTACCTGCACCACGATCGTTCCCTTACCCAGGGGACCGCGGGGCAATTCGAAAGTCTCTTCCAGGATCACGCCGTCGCGCCGCACCTTTGCGGTCATGTCCAGCAACTGCTTGTGCACCACCGTGTGGCCCCTCACAAGGCCGTATGCGTAGGCCGCGGGACTGGCCCGGACGACGCCGTCGATCGCGTCCACCACGACGAAGGCGCGCCCGACGACGGACAGCACCTCCGCGGCTCCCTCCGGAAGCAGCGGCTCGGTGACGTCCAGGTCCACGATCTTCCGCTGCCGTTCACTGAGCCTGAACGCGAGCACGCCAAAGACGCCGCACGACAGGCCGACTAGACCTGCGATGACACCGATGAGCACTGGATCCACGGATCTAGCTTATGCGCTCAAAACACTGCAAAATATGGAACGGTCACCAAACGGCCCCGGTTCAGCTAACGTTCACCTAAAGGTGCGCAATCGTTCATTGACCGCTGCCACCCTTACTAGTTGGACCGTAGTTAGTGTGATGATTTTCGCGCCGCCAGAAGGGTGCGGAGGAGATTTCCAAGGAGAGGACGCCACCGTGCGCAAGGTTTTTCAGGAGGAGCTCATCCAGGTCGGTGAGGACCTCATCGAGATCTCAAAACTGGTCACTGACGCGATCCAGAACGCAACCACCGCATTCGAAGGGGCCGACGTCGATCTCGCCCAGGACGTCATTGCCGCCGATGCCCGCATCGACTTCCTGCAGAACGGCCTCGACGAACGGGCCATCGATATCCTGGCCCTCCAGGGCCCCGTGGCAAGCGATCTCCGGATGATTGTCGGCTCCCTGCGGATGAGCGCATCCCTGGAGCGCATGGGTGACCTCGCCCGGCACGTGGCCCAGTTGGCCCGTTTGCGCTACCCGGCCACCGTCATCCCCGAGCAGCTGACGGCAACGTTCAAGGACATGGCCCGCCTGGACCTCGAAATCATCCAGAAGGTCACCCTGCTCCTGGAGTCCCGCGACCTGGAAGTTGCCCGGGACATCCTCAAGCTCAACATCCGGGTAGACGATCTGCACCTGAGCGTCTTCAGGGCAATCGCCGATCCCGCGTGGGCCGAGACCGCCACCACCACCGTGGATGTGGCCCTCGCCAGCCGCTACTTCGAGCGTTTCGCCGACCACGGCGTTTCCGTTGCCCGCAAGGTGACCTACCTGGTCACCGGTGAATGGCAGCCGGAAGGCTTCTAGCCAGTCATAGGAAACAGAGACGCCGGCCGGCCCACCTCGTGGTGGGCCGGCCGGCGTCGTTTTCTCAAGCTTATTTCTTGCCTTGGGCAGCCACAGCCTTGATCGACTCTGCCGCGGCCTCGGGGTCGAGGTAGGTTCCGCCGGGGTTGAGCGGCTGGAAGTTCTCGTCCAGGTCGTAGACCAACGGTATGCCCGTGGGGATGTTCAGGCCCGTGATGTCTTCGTCACTGATGCCGTCCAGGTGCTTGACGAGGGCGCGCAGGGAATTGCCGTGGGCCGTGACCAGGACCGTCTTGCCAGCCTTGAGGTCTTCCTTGATGTCCGATTCCCAGTACGGCAGCAGACGCACGAGGACATCCTTGAGGCACTCGGTGCGCGGCAGGGCGTCACCGAGGCCCGCGTAGCGCACGTCGTTCACCTGGGAGAACTCGCTGTCATCGGAAAGGGCCGGCGGCGGGGTGTCGTAGCTGCGGCGCCATTCCATGAACTGCGCTTCACCGAACTCGGCGAGGGTCTGGGCTTTGTCCTTGCCCTGCAGCGCGCCGTAGTGGCGCTCGTTGAGGCGCCAGTCACGCTTGACCGGAATCCAGCCGCGGTCGGCCTTGTCCAAGGCGATGTTCGCGGTGTTGATGGCCCGCTTGAGCAGGGACGTGTACAGGATGTCCGGGAGAACGTTGTTCTCGACCAGGAGCTCTCCGCCGCGCGCAGCTTCCTCGCGGCCTTGGTCGTTCAGGTCGACGTCCACCCAGCCGGTGAACAGGTTCTTGGCGTTCCAGTCGCTGTGGCCGTGGCGCAGCAGAATCAGCTTGTAAGTCATGCTTTTCATCCTAAGCGATCAGGCCTTGCCGTTGCCGGGCGTTACGTCGCAACGCGGGGTCACTTAGCGCCGGTGTTTGTGCGCAGGATGGGCCGTAAGTGACCCCGCGTTGGAGGATAAAGTGGGACGGTGGTGCAAAAAGCAGAGCGGGTGCAGGGAAGACGCGGCAAACCCGTCGGCAACATCACCAGGGGCACCACCAATCCCAACCGCATGCGCCGGCTGGACCGCTGGCTGGCGGGCCCACAGTCTTGGCGGCTGCGCTCCGCCGTCGACCCTTTGGTAGTGGACCTCGGCTACGGTGCTTCCCCGGCCACCGCCGTCGAGCTCTTCGAAAGGCTGCAGGCAGTCCGCCCCGACGTCCGTGTGTGCGGGATCGAGATCGAACCCGAGCGCGTCAGTACCGCGAAATCCCTGGAAAGGCCCGGGCTCAGCTTCCACGTGGGCGGTTTCGAGGTTCCCGTTCCAGGTAATCCCGTGCTGGTGCGGGCCTTCAACGTGCTGCGGCAATACGAGGAGCCGGATGTCGCCGGGATCTGGGCGCTCGTGCAGTCGCGGCTGGCCCCGCAGGGATTGTTCATCGACGGCACGTGTGACGAAATCGGCCGCAGGGTGACGTGGGTTGCGTTGGATTCGAACGGGCCCTTGAGCCTGAGCCTGTCCATGCGGTTCGGCGGTTTCGAACTGCCCTCCGACGTGGCCGAACGGCTGCCGAAGGCACTCATCCACCGCAATGTCCCAGGGGAACGCATTCATGCTTTCCTGAATGCCCTGGACCAGGCCTGGTTGGAGGCCGCACCGCTTGCGTCGTTTGGCAAGAAGCAGCGGTGGACGGCCATGTGCCAATCAATGCGCGACGCCGGCTGGCCGCTTCAGGACGGCGCGTCGCGCTGGCGCCTGGGGGAACTTACCGTCGACTGGTCGGCGGTGGCCCCGGAGTAGGGTGCGGGCCGGTCACCAGGGACCGTAGGGCCCCTGGTTGCGGCCGCTGTTGCCTATTTCCTTCACCGCGGGACGAACGTCCGCCAAGTAGACGCACGCCGCGGTCACGGCGGCGATGCCAAAGAGGCCAAGGCCACCGCCGTTGCCGAGGACGGAGAGGCCGCCGATTACCGCGGCGACCCCGGTCAGGGCCAGCCAGAAGGTCTTGGTGCGCTTGGATGCTGCTTCGAAGGACGAGGGTTTGTGGCGCAGGCAATCGACCAGTGCCCACAGCTCCAAAGCGAAGGCAACCAGTCCCAGAATGAACCAAATCCCATTCTGGATGTTTGAAATCAAAATTTTTCCGTCCACGCCCTCAAGCCTAGCGGTCAAGAGACTTCAGCGCTTGCTCCAAATCCGCCCAGAGGTCTTCGACGTTCTCGATCCCGACGCTCATCCTGACCAGGTTGTCCGGCACGCTGAGCGGCTCGGCGGAATGCCGGCGTCGGCGTTCGATGAGGGATTCGACGCCGCCCAGCGACGTCGCCGGGATCCACAACCGCAATGCGCGAACCAGTTCATCTGCTGCGTCGGCACCGCTGCGGGTTCCGTCTCCGGCCAGCTGGATGCACAAGATCGAACCGAAGCCCTTCATCTGGGACTTGGCCCGTTCATGGCCGGGATCGTCCGCCAGACCCGGGAAGCGGATGGACTCGACGCGCGGGTGGGTACTCAGCCGCTCGGCCAACGTTGCGGCAGAAGCTTGCGAGCGCTCGATCCGGAGTGCCAGCGTGCGCAGGCCGCGGAGCGCGAGCCAGGCCTCGAAGGGACCCGCGATTCCGCCGTGGATGATGCGGTGGTGGAGGAGTTCCGCGCGAAGCTCATCGTTGGAGGTCACCAAGGCGCCGAGTACGACGTCGGAGTGCCCGGCCAGGTATTTCGTCACCGAATGGAGCACGACGTCGGAGCCCAGCGTGAGGGGCTGCTGGACAAGCGGGGTGGAGAAGGTGTTGTCCGTGACCACGATCGCGCCTGCCTCATGGGCAGCGGTGGCCAGTGCCCGTATGTCGGCGATGCCAAGCATCGGGTTGGTGGGGCTTTCAATCCACAGCATGCTGGCAGGCTTGCCGTCCGCGGGGGCGAGCTGCGCTTTGACCGCATCGGTGTCCGCGATGTCAACGGTCCGCAGCTCAAGGATGCCCTTGGCCGCGAGTTCGGTGGCCATGACGAGCGATCCTGCGTAGCTGTGCGTGGGCATGACCAGAACACCGCCGGCCGGCACGAGCGACAACGCGGAGCTCACCGCGGCCAGGCCCGAGGCGTAGAGCAAGCCCGGCAGCTCGGCGCCCTCCAGCTGGGCCAGTGCTTCCTCGAACGGATCCCAGGTGGGGTTGGCATAGCGCCCGTAGCCGCGGTCCCCGTCGCTCAATGCTCCCGTGCCGAAATACGTGGAGGACAGAACGATGGGCGGGTTGACGGGTTGGTCATGGCTACGTTCGGGACGGCCCGCCGCCACCACCACAGTGTCAGGGGACAGATCTGCGGCATGCTCTCGGGAAAGACTCATTGCTCCAGCCTACGGCGCGGGGAACGGGCGCTGGAAAGGTGTTACGGCTGCGTCCCGCGAGCGGCAGGGCGCGCCCCGCGCAGGGTGGCGCCCGCCGTCGTCGGGCACTGTCAGTGTTCCTCTGTACGCTTAGATCCGTGACTACGCAGCGCCTCAAGCAGGACCAGAGCCCCATGCCGGACCAGCGACCGGGACTCTTCATCGCCTTCGAGGGCGGAGACGGGGCAGGCAAGTCCACGCAGGCCGCCCGCCTGGCTGAGTCGCTCGAGTCGCTCGGCTTCACCGTGCTGCGCACCCGCGAGCCCGGGGGCACGCCGATCGGCGAGAAGCTGCGTTCCCTGGTGCTGGACCACGGCCACGGCACCATCGATCCCAGGACCGAAGCCCTCATGTTCGCAGCCTCCCGGGCCGCCCACGCAAGCCAGGTCATCCGCCCGGCCTTGGCACAGGGTTCAGTGGTGATCACGGACCGCTATATAGACTCCTCCGTCGCCTACCAAGGTGCCGGCAGGGACCTCGGGACCGTGGATGTCAGGCGGCTCAACGAATGGGCCACCGAAGGACTCGAGCCGGACCTGACAGTACTCCTCGACGTCCACCCGGGCGACGGGCGGGACCGCAGGACTGCCGGAGACGCCGCCGAGGACCGGCTCGAGTCGGAACCGGACGATTTCCACGCCCGCATCCGTGCCGCGTTCCTGGAACTGGCGGAGGCACACCCGGAGACGTATCTCGTGCTGCCGGCCAAGGATGACATCGAAGGCCTCGCCGCGCAGATCCTCCGGCGCGTGCAGGACTTGCTCGGGAGCCGCACGTGAGTGTCTGGGACGAGCTCCAGGGCCAGGCGCCCGTCGTCGCCCAATTGCGCGCGGCCGCCCAAGGCGAAGGCCTCACGCACGCGTGGTTGTTCACCGGACCGCCGGGGTCCGGCCGCTCCAACGCGGCCAAGGCATTCGCTGCGGCATTGAACTGTGAACAGGACGATGTCGCGCTTCGAGGCTGCGGCGAATGCGCATCGTGCCGGACGATCCTTGGCGAGACCCACTCCGACGTGACCTTTGTCCGCACCGAGAAGGTCACCATCACCATCGAAGAAGCCCGACAGCTGGTGTCCAAGGCGGGCGACCGGCCGGCGTCGGGCCGTTGGCGCATCATCGTGGTGGAGGACGCGGACCGGATGGCCGAACGCACCACCAACGTACTCCTCAAGGCAATTGAGGAACCCACGCCCCGGACCATCTGGATGCTGTGCGCGCCGTCGCCCGCGGATGTGCTGGTCACCATCCGTTCGCGCTGCCGCCCAGTAAGCCTCCGGATTCCGCCTGCTGCCGACGTTGCCGCCCTGCTGGTGAGGCGCGACGGCGTCGACCCCGCCATCGCGGACCGGGCCGCCCGCGCTGCCCAAAGCCACATCGGAATCGCGCGCCGGCTGGCCCGCGACCCGGAGGCCAGGGAGCGCCGGATGGAAACCGTCCGTTTCCCGCTGGGCCTTCGGGGCGTCACTGCGGCCGTGATGATGGCCGAAAAGCTGGTCAAGATCGCGACCGATGAAGCCAACAGCTCCAACGACGAACGTGACGCTGCCGAGAAGGTCGCCCTGCTCGCGAGCCTGGGTGCTCCGGAGTCGGGGACCCTGCCGCCGACGATGCGCAGCCAGGTGCGGCAACTTGAAGAAGAGCAGAAGCGGCGTGCCAAGCGCTCCATCACAGATTCCCTCGACCGCACGCTGACCGATCTGCTGTCCTTCTACCGGGACGTCCTGGTCATTCAGCTGGGGAACGCCGTGGAGTTGGTCAACGTTGAGCTCAGGAGTGAACTGGAGGCCTACGCGGCCGGCTCCACGCCTGAAACCACCTTGGCGCGAATGGATGCCATCAACAAGGCACGCGTACGGATCACCACGACCAACGTGGCACCGCTGCTGGCCGTCGAGTCCATGGCGAGCAGCCTGATACAGCAATAGCCGGATAGTTTAGAAGTACAGCACGCTTCCCCAGCCTGAGGAGAAACGCATGACCCCCGCACGACGCCGGCCCGCCGGGTCCAGTTCCAGGACACGGTTCCCCTCTCTGCGGCGGGCGGCAACGGCAGTCGCTGCCACGGTCTCCGCCAGCCTGCTGCTGAGCGGCTGCGTGTTCTCGGTACCGGTGCCCAACGATGGCGCCGGCAACGGGTCCGGGGGCGGCAACGTCAGCAGCCCCGATGCGTCCATCGCTGCAGCGGCACCGGCAGGACTGGAGAGCTTCTACTCCCAAAAGGCGAACTGGACCTCCTGTGAGCAGGGATTCCAGTGCGCCAACATCAAAGTGCCGGTTGACTATGCCAAACCCGATGGTGACAGCATCTCCATCGCGGCGATCCGGCTCCAGAGCCAGGGCACGAAGAAGGGCTCGCTGCTGGTGAATCCCGGCGGTCCCGGCGCTTCAGGCTATGACTTCGTCAGGGACGCGGCGAAGACGCACTTCACCAGCAAGCTGCGGTCCAGCTTCGACCTGGTGGGCTTCGACCCGCGCGGCGTCAAGCGGTCGGCACCGGTGACGTGCCTCAGCGATGCCGAGCGGGACGCTTCCCGCGAGAAGGTCTACAACTATCACACTGACCAGGGCATCGCCGCGGCACTGGCCGACACGAAGGCCGTCAATGCCAAGTGCGTGGAAAAGTCCGGGCCCGCACTGCCACACATCGACACGGTAAGCTCCGCCAAGGACATGGACATCCTCCGCGCAGTGCTGAACGACGCGAAACTCAACTACCTCGGCTTCTCCTACGGAACCTCACTCGGTGCCACCTATGCGTCCCTGTTCCCGAACAACGTCGGCAAGCTTGCTTTGGATGGCGCAGTGGATCCGTCCCTCAACAACGAAGACCTCACCGCTGGGCAGGCAGAGGCGTTCGAAAAGGAACTCCGCACTTATGTGGCGGATTGCCAGGCAAAGTCCGGGTGCCCCATGACCGGCAGCGTCGATAGTGGCGTGCAGCAGATCCAGGACCTGATTGCCGACGTCGAACAGAATCCCAAGCGCGCCAAGGACGGCCGTTTGGTCACCGGGGCGACGTTTGTCAGCGGTATTTTCACCCCGCTCTACGACAACGAATCGTGGCCTGTCCTTACCCAGGCTTTGGTGGCCGCGTTCAAGGGCGACGTGTCGCTCATGCTTCGGATTGCCGACTTTGGCGCTGACAGGGACCCGAACGGCACCTATACGTCAAACACCACGTTCGCTTTCAACGCCATCAACTGCCTTGACTACCCCATGGTTACGGACACCGCCGGGATGCGTTCCGAGGAAGCCCGGCTGAAGCAGCTCTCCCCCACCTTCGGCTATTACTTCGCCTACGGCGGCATCAACTGCAAGGACTGGCCCTACAAGCCGGTGCATACGCCGGCTCCCGTCAAGTACACCGGGGCGGCGCCGATTGTGGTTATTGGTACCACAGGGGACCCCGCGACGCCTGTCGCCTGGGCTGGTTCCCTTCGGAAACAACTCGGCAACGCTTCCCTCGTGACGTGGAAGGGCGAAGGCCACACCGCCTACGGCCGCTCCAACCAATGCGTGTCCGACGCCGTCGACAACTACTTCGTGGATGGAAAGGTGCCTTCGGACGGGACTATGTGCTGACTGCTTTGGGGCCGTTTTTGGGGGGCCGCCACTTCTGACCGTTTTTGGAGCCGGGTTGAACCGATTGCGGGGCGGCAAGACGGGGATGTTTGACGCCAGGTGCCCGCAAAGATGGTCATTTGTTGAGGCGTAGGCCTGAATGGTGGGCCCGGATGGCGGCCTGCACTTCCACGACCATGGCCTCCGGATGGTGAACAACGTCCTCGTAGAAGTACCTCAACACAGTGAAGCCGCCGGCAACAGAAGTGTTGTCCCGGCGTCGATCCCTCTTGATGGCGCGGGGTTCGAAGTGCGTCTTGCCGTCCAGCTCAACGATCAAAAAGCGCTCGACGACGAAATCGACCTCCCCCACGCCGGGCAGTTCCACGTGCTGCACGAAAGCGATTCCAGCCTGTTGGAAGTGCATGGCCGCCAGTGGTTCAAGCAGGGAATCGGCTCTCCGGCGCACGAGATCCAGGACGTCCCTCGCCCGGCCGTTCCTGTTGCCGGGCAGCTTTCCGCGTAGGAACTCCACGGTTATATCGCCACGCGCAACGGCACACTGCACCATGACCAACGCTTCAGCTGGCGGCCGGCAACGCAAGGCATGCACCAGCACATCGGCAAGAGCTGCCACCGGCCGGCCCGGCAAGGCCGGCAACGAGGCGCTCCGGTGCAGCACTACGCCGTCGCGGTGTAGCCCGTTGCCGCAGACCAAATGGAGCTCGCTGGCGGGATGCAGTTGCCAAAGTCCATAGTGCGGGGCAGCCGAAACGCATGTGAGGACACCTCCGTGCCGAAAGGCTTCAGCGAATTCCGGAGGTGCACCCGCCAAAGCCACGACGCCGCGATAAGGAACCACCACTCCGCCCCGCCGTGCCACAGTTCGGAGCTGCCAGGCGCCGACTCCTGCGTTGAGGATGTCCCTGCGCTTGGCCACGCCTCCCCGTGCACGAAGGGCAGCTATGAGATCCATGGCTCCACGATGCCTGCGGGGAGGGTTGGTGCGGAGCCCCCAATACCCCTATGTGGACAACTTCATCCTTTTCGGCCGCCACAAGTGACCACTATTGCCTGCCACCCTGCGGCGTAGGTGGCGGATTGACGGCTTCCGCGTAGCTGAGATGGGGCCCAAAAGTGGTAGATCGTTGCGGGCAAGGCTAGAGCCGTGCGGCGCGGGGCTCCAGCAGCGCGGGAAGGTACTTGACTGAGGGCACGACGGCGGTGGCCCCGGCCGCCCGCAAAGCCGCCTCGGAGTGGAAGCCAGTGAGTACACCCACCACGGCGGAGGCGCCGGAGCGAACGCCGGACAACATATCCGAGCTCGTGTCCCCCACCACCACGACCTCGCGGACATCGTCCAGGTCAAGGGCCAACACTGCCGTGAGAATCATGTCCGGGTAAGGGCGACCGCGGCCGGCGTCGGCGGGGCACAGGCTGAGATCCGCCTTCCCCATCCAGCCCAAGGACTCAAGCACCATGTTCTGGGTGTGCCGGCCGAATCCCGTGGCCAGGCAGACTTTCATGCCGGAGTCCCGCATCCAGTCGATGGTTTCCTCGGCGCCTGGAATAGCCCGGACGCCGCCGTCGGCAATCAGATCGTCGTAGGCGCGTTCGAAGGCCTTGTTGGCGCTCTCAGCCCGTTGAGGTTCTTCGAAAAGGTGGCTGAAAACGGTCAACTTGGAAAAGCCCATGGTGTCCCGGGCGTAGCCGAGCATGCTTTCGAAACGGGGCGAACCAGGCTCGACGCCAGTCTCCTGCAGGGCGAGGGACATCGCGCGCTCGGTACGGCCATCGTCGGTAATCGTGGTGCCCACCATGTCCAAGACAGCAAGCCGGAGCCGCTGCGCACGGTGCGCTCCGGCGTCGTCCGCGTTGATCCTCTTGCTGCTGTCCATGCTCATGGCGCCCCTTCGCTGGTTGGTGACCGAAATCGTGCGGCCACGTTAGTCCGCCCAGCTTGCCCCCGGTCCGCGACGACGGCCTGAACCCGGCGCGACGAGCGGGTGAATTCCGCGACAACGGCGCCACGGGAACTCCCCCCGGGGCTGTTTTGACCCGGACGAGGTGACTCTATTACAGTTGTATCTTGCGTGATTCAGCCGGTACCCGGACGATAGCGCGGTGCTTCCTTAGCTCAGTCGGTAGAGCGTTTCACTCGTAATGAAAAGGTCATCAGTTCGATTCTGATAGGAAGCTCGAAAAGAACCCCGTATTCCCGCTCGTTCAGCGGGAATACGGGGTTTCTCGTTCGTTCGAGGAAAAGTCCCGTGTACCGAGAGGGCACACTTATGGCACACTTTCGCTTGACCCACGTATCGATTCATGGCACGAGTCTAGACTTCGCCGCCTACTCTAGGTGGGCATGTGCCACGCGCAGCCACATCTTCTGACTGGTGCTCGTCCTCCTCGCCGCTGCCGCTGCGGCGTTGATTGTGGGAGCCCATCCAGCCGGTCAGGGTTCTTGTGCCGCCGGTCGCCCGGAGCCACAGCCGTCGTCACTGGAGCCAATCCAGAGTGGGGGCTGACATCGTAAGATCCAGCAACTTGTTGACGGCTAGTGTGCCGCGCCTGGACTCCGTGACATATCTTTTGCGAGCGAATCGAAGATTTCTTCGGCGGTCTTCTTCCAGACGAAGGGCCTGGGGTCCTCGATCCAGGCGGTGACTTCCTTTTCCCAGGGCCGCACGCCTGTGTGGACACCTCAGGGTTGGTGCAACGATGACGTGTAACGAAAGATCACAATTAGCTTAGCGACGGCGGTCCTTCGGGCGATGGTGGTCATGGAGGGTGCTAGGCGCGGCTGCCACAACAGCGGCGCGGTTGTTGAAGATTGTCTGCGCGATGAATCCGGGCCGCACCAGTTGGGCCAGTTCGACTTCCCTTTCTTCGCGGAAGCCGACGAGAACATTGCCGCTCGACCGTGACGACGCCGGAGCGGTGGCCGGCCGCCTCTCATTGAACAGGCGGAACGATGCAACGAGTTCTTAAGGTTGGCCGAGAACAGCTAACTCCGACACGAATTCTGGGCCAGCTTTGCTTGCGGTGTGTGTGCCGGCGACGAGTTCACCGGCTTACCGTCTCAACGGAGACGCGGGTCGCTCGCTTTATGTTGAGCGTGGTTAGGTGGCCTGGGAATCCGCCCCGGGGCTGGCTTTTTTCTATGAGTCAAAGCCGGGGTTTACTGAGACAGCGTGCACTACTAGGCTTCGGTGAAACTGCGATTTACATATGCAGGGGATTCACATGCGTGTCAACGGAGAAGACTGGGGAAAAAGATTGAACCACGACCGCCTGCGAGAAGTTCCACTCCCACTAACGTTGGTCTTTACTGGATCTGCAGGTGCAGGTCTCCTACTGCTAATTCTACTTTCAGCCTTCGGCTTTGAGATTGGTTTGACACTTTCTGCCGTGGGTCTTGTCATGGCCTTGCTCATACCGCTTGGCATAGAGTTGCGCAACCGAACAACGAGACCGCGGAAAGTTACCTTCATCGACTACCGCAAGCACCATTTTGGCCAAGGAGTAGCCGCGGGACTTGTGGAGGTCCTGAAGAATGATAAGAGACACTGGCGCATCGATATAGTCCTCCCCGATTCCCAAACCGGCCTTGATACCGTGCAGTGGCAGACCCATGAGCTTCAGACTGCGCTTATCAAGTCTGCAGACGCCGTAGTCGTGATTCCAGCCGGAGACGACCCCGGTCTTTGGCACTCGATGGCCGCTCTAATCAAATCGGGTGCGTCCGTGATCGCAGTTGACACCAAGCCGCCAAATGCGGTTTTCCGCAAGCTAGCACTCGAAGGGCCGAAGTTCGTCTCGTCTCGATATGACGAGACGGGCCGACTAATTGGTGATTGGCTCGTGACCTGGCTCAACGAGGACGAACAGCGAAATTGCATTCTCTGGATCGGCCCCCAGAACAGTTGGCCGGGCAAAGAGCGTAGCCGAAACGTCCTCTACCAGCTCACAGCATCTGGACTTGGCCACCGTGTCACCCCCATGCCCATCACGGACTGGGCACCAAGCCGAGAACGGTGTGTGCAAACCCACCAGTTGATTTTCGAGATGCCGGGAGAAGTTGCGATTTACTGCGCCGATGACGAAAACGCCATAGCCTTGCACGTCCTAACACTCAACGAATTCACACATATGCGTGGCCGCATGAAAATTATTGGATGCAACGCGACCGCTGACGATTGGGGCAATATTCCGGCGTTCGCAATGAAAGCCGTCGATGTAACGGTGGATGTCCAGGCGAGGGAGCAAGGCAAAGAGGCCGCCACTCTGTTAATCAAGCAGCGCTCCGGGAGCCTCTACTCGGACGAAAGGAGCGCCTACATTAGCCCGCTACTAAGAATTCCCGAATATGCCAAAACGCTCACCGGTGTGGCTCTCGGCCGCGAGGACAGCAAGTCAGTGGAAACTCTAGTCGCTCCCCTTCCGGAAATTGAAGGCGGAGAGCGAAAAAAGGTCGAAGACAATCCAATTGAGCTCTCAGCTGTGAGGGCGCGGATCGAAATCTAGCTCAGCGAACCGGCTGGGGCTTGGGCTCCACGACTCGGTACAGGCGAGGACTACTGGGGCATAGGCGTCAGCCGTCCCACCGGGGCCGTCCAAACCTGCCGCAGTCGCCATGGAAATGGGTGCGCCAAAACTCGGCGAGATTATCCTGAATCGTCCCACTACGCATTCAGACCATTATCGGTGATTCCGGCGGGTGTTTTGCTCTCTTCAGGGGTAGCGCAACAATGACACGTACACGCGGTAATCGAAAATTGTACATTCGAACGGCCTCAACCGGTCGGCGAGGCTAGGCGTCCCCTCTCGCTCACCCGTGGCTACTTGCCGCGGATCTCGAGCGCTTCGACACGGAGTGGCGGTTCGCCGGGCCACACTAGGACGCCGTTGCCGCGACGGGAGTTTTCCATGTCCAGGACGTCCATGCGCGTTGTAGTTCCATCGGGATGCCGAAGTTCGCAGGCGAAGATGAGATTCTTCAACTCCCCCGCCACGCCTCCGGCTCCTGCCAGCGCAAGAAGGTGCTCCAGCTCTTCGGATGGGTAGTCGACGAACACCTTGTGCCCAAGGACAGTCAACTCTTCTAGCGTCAGCCGCTTAAGCTTCGCTTCCACGTACCGGTATTTGCCCGCCCAAGGGTCCTCGCCTTCCTCGGCCGGTTGGAGTCCGTAGCGGACACATTCAGCGGCCACCTCATACGCCTTCGCCTCCGAAATCGCTTCGGCTATGGCGCTGCGCAGGGTCTTCACAGTCGCTTGCTTCGAAAGCTCACGCGCAGGTGGGTCATGAAAAAGACCAGAGAGGATGTCAAAGGGATAGCCAGCTTGGTCCGGTTGCGAAGTCACCTTTCAAGTTTCCCAGCGCACGTTGGTATTCCTTCGCTCGGCGCGAGTCAGTTTTTCAATTTAGGCCAGCTTTCTGCCGCAGCCCACCTGTCGGATTCGTTCCCTGGGAGTGGGCACAAATAGGATGTCTGTCGGGTCGCCCTTTGGAGTGCAGCGCTGGACAGTGCAGTGTGGGAAGAGGGCGGCCTTCCTTCGTCCCGGCACAGGACCGGACACGGAAATCGAGGGTGCCGACCGGCAGAATTGAGCGAAGACCAAGACATGAATAACGGCAATTCTGGCGAACTGAACCTAGGACATCTGTTCCAAGCTGCCGGGCTGGCGCCGAAAGAGGTGCAGGTCATCCGACACACCCTCAAACCCGATGGACTGGTGACACGAGCTGATGCGATGGGGCCGAACCTGCTGCCGTACGTGCGGGAGCAAGGCATCCGCAATAGTAAGCTGCCGGCAACTCCTCCCCGGTTCTGGCTGAACTTCCTCGCCACGACGGGCCGGCGCGCCCGGTTCATTACCGCCTACCAAAACCATGGCGAAGTCCTGGCGGAGCGCACCGAGGATCTCCGGTTCTTTGACCTACGGCCCACTCCAGTGTTCGCTGCCCTAGCAGACCGTTTGGTTATCGAGTGGACGAAGGACGCGGTGAACTGGGCTAAGACGGGAGACCAAGCAGTCGGCATGTCTGTTGTCGAGATCGCAGACCCATCAAGCGTGGCCTTTCCCGGATTCGACTCAGTCCTTGTCAGCTACGAGGAGCTCCAGGCCATCATCACTGACGACCGCTACGGGCAATGGCGGACGGCGCTCAGCTCCGTCCAGGGGATCTACCTCATCGCCGACACCGGCAACGGCAGGCTGTACGTGGGGAAAGCCGACGGCGCAGAACGCTTCCTGGGCCGCTGGAGCGAGGATGCCAGGAACGGCCATGGTGGCAACGTCGCCCTCCGGGAGCTGGCTGCTGCCGATGCCCGGCACCGGCAGCACTTCCAGTTCAGCATCCTGCAGGTCTTCTCGCCGAGTGCGCCGGCCGCCCAGGTCGATGCGGCCGAAACCCACTACAAGAAGGCTCTACTTACACGGCAGTTCGGCATGAATCTGAACTGACGGTTTCAAGGTACTGGGGCTTCCTGCCGGGCCGGCCGTAAGCTCTGTGGGTACGGCGTCTTAGCTGGGATGCGTGCAGGGCTGACCGGTGATCCTTGCGTTGCGTGCCCGGATGAAGTCGTTGCTCTTGGCCAGGTATTCCAGGTATTGGGCCTCGTCCTGCGGGACCGCTGGGGTGTTGAAGTCATCGAAGTCGTGGAAGAAGTCGATGGTCCCGTCGGTCTTCAGAAGGTCCTGCAGCAGGAAAAAGTCGACATACCCGTTGAAGTCGCAGAATAGGGCGAAGAATTCCCTGTACCTGAGCAGGACATCTTCAAGGGGACTCCACTGCTTGCGGTCGTCATAGTAGCGGCGGATGCATTCCAGGGTCAGATCGAAACGGTCCGCGATCTTACTGCTGAAGCCGCGCGCCCCGTTTATGGTCATCTTCCCGTCGACCTTGTTGCCCGGGAGCACGATGGAGCTCCCAATGGTGTAGCCGGGCCACTCTGGCAGGTCCTCCGGCGGGATGTTCCTGATGATGCGCCCGGCCCGCTTCTGCAACCTGGTGGTGATGGCGTCGCTGGCCATGAAGAAGACACCATTTGAGGATCTGTGCACTAGGTAGGCGTTCGGCTCCTGTATCAGATCAAAACGCCCATCACCGCAAGGAAGCCTCTTGCTCCACAGTTTCTGGTGGTAGTCCTTCAGAGTCTGACTATCAGAATCAGGGTCTCCGCCTTGTGCATCGGAGTTGAAGTCAAAGGACGTGTCAATGCATTTCGTCTTTGCTTGATCCATCAGGTTCCCCCTGCTCGTAAGGCTCCGCGATCATCGACATGGCAGGAGCCAGGGCTGGTCCAGCTCGCTGGTGGCCGGATGCTTCCGTTCCTGCTTCGCTTTGATTATCTCTGCGGGTCGCTGGGAATGCCGGTAGTTAGGGATTGTGACATTGCGAGTCTGGCCTTCCCGTACAGACTGGCGTCCAGACGCCAACAGAGCCCGGCGACGCATGCCAGCCCCTTTCGGAATGAGACATTGGCCAGACCTTCGCAGAACGGAGGCCGTGGACGGGTCAATTCCATCGACCAGGGACCGCAGGGCGATCCCCCGTTCCTGCATCTCAGCGACGGTGTTCAGCACGTCAATCAGGGATCTGCCCAGCCGGCCGATGCGATAGACCAGCACAGAGTCCCCTTCGCGGGCGTACGCGAGCAGCTTGCTCAGGGCTGGACGTTCGCGTGCGGACTTCGCTCCGGAGAGTTGGTCGAAGTAGATGTGCTCTTCTTTGACGCCGGCCTCGATGAGCGCATCGAACTGCATCTGGCCGTGCTGGTCGGTGGTCGACGTCCTGACGTATCCAAGTAGTAGTCCCATGCCCAGATGCTAGATCCGGGGTGTGTCATTTGGGACTGCCCCGGCTTTTGTTGACTCGGGGTCTTAGGCCGCTGTGAGCGCGGTCCGGTTGATTGTTTCATATTCGATGGGCGTGAGTTTTCCCAG
>NZ_JBFBLA010000038.1:0-44038 GCF_040702485.1 Arthrobacter sp. NPDC080031 | reverse complement strand
GGGGTGGGGGGGGGGGGTTACCTGCCATTGGTTTTTTCTTTTTTGGGGTGCATTTGCAATTTGTAAGGGCGTTGGGGGGGGTGGTGGGGTGGGGGCCGAGCGCTGCGTTCCGGTACGCAGCGCGCGGCCCGCACCCACGTTTTCGACGACGGGTGCCGCGACGGGTGCCGCGACGGGTGCCGCGGCGGGTGCCGAGCGGGTGGGGTGCTACATGCCCGGGATGTCGAGCGCTTCGTAGACGGTGAGCGAGGCTTCGGGTGCCATAAGGAAATGCGGGTGGCCTTCGAGGAGCTTCAGGGCGCCGTCCATGTCCTCGGCCTGCAGGACGCTGTAACCGGCCACGCCGGTCTCCACATCGGACACTCCGGAGTTCCCGACCACCTTGCCGCCTCCAAGGGGCGTGCCAAGATCGGCAATCCCGTCTCCAGCCTTCGCGGCCCAGTCCATCCACAGCTTCATGCCTTCGGCTGCTGCTTCGGGGGTGCTCTCAGCCATGGCCGATTCCGCCGATTGCGGTGCATTGTAGAGAACTACGAACTTCTTCATTGCGTGTCCTTTTTCTCATGCTCGCCAGGGGGTGTTCCACCCGGTCACACCTGATCCTAGGGCCGCGGGTCGGAAACAGCGAGGGCCTTTTCAAGGTAAGCCGGGAAGGCTATGGACAGCAGTTTCGCCGTGGGCAAACATGGAGCAGGACAGACAATTTCGCAAAGTTGAGCATAGTAGACTCAACTTTGAGAAACAGTCTACTCCCGAAAGGAGCTCTTCCATGGACGTCAAATTCACTACCAAGAGCCAGGAGGCTCTTTCCGCGGCGGCCATGAACGCCTCCACCGCCGGAAATCCGCAGGTAGAGCCGGCACACCTGCTCAAAGCACTCATGGACCAGCGCGAGGGCGTCGCCGTGGCGCTTTTGCGCGCCACTGGAGCGGACCCGGATGCCGTGAGCGTGCAGGCGAGTTCGGCGATCAAGGCCCTGCCGTCGTCGTCGGGCAGTTCCGTGCAGCAAGCGCAGCTTTCCCGTCCTTCCCTGCAGGCTATCCAGGCCGCCCAGAACGAGGCCGAGAAACTCGGCGACTCCTTCGTGTCCACTGAGCACCTCCTTTTGGGGCTCTCCGCCGGTAGCGACGCCGTGGGGAAGCTACTGCGCGACGCCGGTGCCTCCCACGAAGCGCTCCTCGCCGCCCTGCCAGGTGTCCGTGGCGACCGGAAAGTCACCTCACAAGACCCGGAAAATACCTTCCAAGCGCTCGAGAAATACGGCACCGACCTCACTGCCGTGGCGCGCTCCGGCAAACTGGATCCCGTGATCGGACGGGACAGCGAAATCCGGCGGGTCGTCCAGGTGCTGAGCCGTCGCACCAAGAACAACCCGGTGCTCATCGGGGAACCCGGCGTCGGCAAGACCGCCGTCGTCGAAGGGCTCGCCCAGCGCATGGTGGCCGGGGACGTCCCGGAAAGCCTGCGCGGCAAGACGCTGATTGCGCTGGACCTCGCTTCAATGGTGGCCGGCGCGAAGTACCGCGGCGAATTCGAGGAACGGCTCAAGGCCGTGCTGGAGGAGATCAAGAACTCCAACGGTCAGATCGTCACGTTCATCGACGAAATCCACACCGTGGTGGGCGCTGGTGCCACGGGCGAAAGTGCCATGGACGCCGGCAATATGCTCAAGCCAATGCTGGCTCGCGGCGAGCTGCGGCTCATCGGCGCCACCACCCTGGACGAGTACCGCGAAAATGTCGAGAAGGACCCCGCCCTGGAACGCCGCTTCCAGCAGGTCTTCGTGGGTGAGCCGAGCGTGGAGGACACTATCGGGATCCTCCGCGGCCTGAAGGAGCGCTACGAGGCCCACCACAAGGTAGCGATCGCAGACTCTGCCCTCGTGGCTGCCGCTACGCTCTCCAACCGCTATATCTCGGGCCGTCAGCTGCCGGACAAGGCGATCGACCTCGTGGACGAGGCCGCATCCCGTCTGCGCATGGAAATCGACTCGGCTCCCGAGGAAATCGACCAGCTTCGCCGGGCCGTGGACCGCCTCACCATGGAGGAGCTGGCCCTCGCCCGGGAGACTGACGCCGCCTCGGTGGAACGCCTCGCAGCCCTCCGCGCGGACAAGGCGGACAAGCAAGAAGCCCTGTCGGCGCTGAACGCCCGTTGGGAAGCCGAGAAGGCCGGGCTCAACCGTGTCGGCGACCTCAAGGCGAAAATCGACGAACTGCGTTCGGCCGCCGAAAAGTACCAGCGCGAAGGAGACCTTGAAGCTGCCTCGCGCATTCTCTACGGCGAACTGCCCGCGTTGGAGCGCGAGCTCAGCGCAGCAGCCCAGGAAGAGTCGGCCCGCGAAGCGCGGGGCGAAGCGAAGCCCGCACTGATGGTCGCGGAGGAAGTCACGGCTGATGATATCGCCGAGGTCATTTCGGCCTGGACCGGGATCCCCGCCGGCCGGATGCTGCAGGGAGAATCCCAGAAGCTGCTGCATATGGAAGAGGAGATCGGAAAGCGCCTGATCGGCCAGTCCAAGGCTGTGGCCGCCGTTTCCGACGCGGTCCGCCGCGCCCGTGCGGGCATCAGCGATCCCAACCGCCCCACGGGTTCGTTCCTGTTCCTGGGCCCCACGGGCGTCGGCAAAACCGAGCTCGCGAAGGCGCTCGCTGACTTCCTGTTCGACGACGAACGCGCCATGGTGCGGATCGACATGTCCGAGTACGGGGAGAAGCACTCCGTGGCCCGGCTGGTCGGTGCCCCTCCCGGATACGTGGGCTACGAGGAAGGCGGCCAGCTCACCGAAGCGGTCCGCCGCCGCCCGTACTCCGTGATCCTGCTCGACGAGGTGGAGAAGGCCCACCCGGAGGTGTTTGACATCCTCCTGCAAGTGCTCGACGACGGTCGCCTCACCGACGGGCAGGGCCGCACCGTGGACTTCCGGAACACCATCCTGGTGCTGACCTCCAACTCGGGCAGCCAGTTCCTCGTGGATCCGACCCTTGACGCCACTGCGAAGCGAAATGCGGTCATGGCCGTGGTCAACGCCTCCTTCAAGCCGGAGTTCCTCAACCGGCTCGATGAGATTGTGCTGTTCGATCCGCTCAGCGTGGACGAGCTCGCCAGGATCGTGGAGCTGCACGTGAACGAGCTGACCGAGCGGCTGCACGACCGCCGGCTCACCCTTGAGGTCAGCGACGGAGCCCGGGCCTGGCTCGCGATGTCAGGTTACGATCCCGCCTACGGCGCCCGTCCATTGCGAAGGCTGGTTCAACGCGAGATCGGCGACCGCCTGGCCAAGGAGATCCTCGCAGGAGAGATCGTGGACGGCGACACCGTGCTCGTGGACACCGCGGCCGACGTCGACGAACTCACCATCGAGGGCCTCGAAGCTTTGACGGGTCCCGACGGCGGAGCCCCGGCGGGTAGCGGCCTGAGCGTGAGGCGGAAGAACTAACCGAAGCCGCCGGAACTACTTTTGCAGCACGGACTCCTTGAGCGTGTTTCCCGAGTTCACCACGATGAAGCAGTCCACGCGGCGGTCACCGTTGTCCCAGCTGGTGGCGCTCGGGTACACGTTCTGCTGCAGGAGCGCGTACTTGGTGGAGGCCTCGTTGAGCATCACGTCACGGCAGATTTCGCGGCCTTTGTCGCGCAAGGCGTTGGCACCGGGGAACGTGTCGTCAGCCTTGTACCGGAAGATGGCGCCCAGCTGGGCCGAATGGTCGGTAGTGCAGTCCACCACCTTTGACTTGGTGGCGTTGGAGTCGAAATCGGCGAAGCAATCGCCGAGCTGGTAGTCCTTTGCCTCGACATCCGCCGGGAGCGGGCCGCGGCTGGTGGACGTGGCCGGCGCGGGAGCGGGCGCGGCCACAGGACGGTTGGCGAGGGCTCCAACGAGGACCCAGATCACTACCCCGATGAGGACCAATACAGCCAGCACGATGCCGCCAATGATGAGCCGATACCGCGTTATGGCGTCCAGGGCTGTCCGCAGGGTCCCTGAAGCAGGGTCTACCGGCGACTCGTTGTCGCCTGTACCGTTGTTGCCCGGGATCGTGTTGTCCTGGCCCATGTCTGAGTTTGCTGCCTTTCATGCGTGCGGCCCGATATGAGGGCGACTCTACCCAAGTTTTTCATGCCAACGAATGGAGGTACTTGCCAGGTGGAACTGTGACGCTGCTTTCGCGAAGGTCGTGGCACGCAGTTGCTCCAGAAAGCATGTAATCTAGACATACGACAAATTGACCAAACATTCCGGGGCCTCACCGATCGCCAAGGTGACCACCTCCGGTCCAAGTACAAAAGGGGGTCACGCCATGGGGCGCGGCCGTCAAAAGGCAAAAGCTACCAAGCAGGCTCGGGACATCAAGTACTACTCCCCGAACACTGACTATTCGGCCCTTCAGCGGGAGCTGACTGGGCCATCAAGTCGTGCGACGAGCCGATTTGCGGATGATCCGCCGGAGCCGGACTACTCGGCTTACGAGGACAAGTACGCACAGGACTTGGAAGACGATGACGACGAGGTAGACACCCGCCGTATCGTTTAGCTGTAGCAACAATCAGGTGCCTTTCGGCATCGAGTTGCGTACCGCCGTCGTACACGAAGTCATCTGGCATCCCCGGATGCCTCCCGAAAAGCAGAGCCCGTAGGGCGCGCCATATTGGCGCACCCTACGGGCCTTTTTCGTGCCCTTTTGCCGGTCAGTCCTCGCTGATGCCGCGTTGCTGTTGATAGTGCGCTCTCGAAAGTTGTTGACAGAATGCGTTAGCGACGGCTAACGTATTAAGCATGCTCGACCGACTGGAAGTTGCCGCGGAGCCGAACAGGCGGCGTCTGTTGCACATGCTTGCGGCGGGTGAGCGCACCGTGACGGAGCTGGCTGGCGAATTCACGGTAAGCAGATCCGCCATCTCTCAGCACTTGCTGTTGCTGGAGCAGGTAGGCCTCGTTGCTGCCCGCAAAGAAGGACGCAACCGCTTCTACCGCTTGGACAATGCCGGCATGAGGGAACTACGGATGCTTTTTGAGCAGTTCTGGACCGCTGAGCTGGACATGCTCCTCGCTGACGCCCACAACTTCACCACCGACCGACTTCAAACAACAGAGGAATCACCATGATTTACGACAAGACCGTCCTTCTTCCCCTCAACGTCGACGAGGCGTTCGAACTCATCACGCAGCCTGCACGCCTTCGCCGCTGGCAGACCGTTGCCGCCCGTGTCGACCTCAAGGTAGGCGGCGAGTACCGCTGGACAATCACCCCCGGTCACCACGCGGCCGGAACGTTCACTGAAATCGAGCCGGGCAAGCGCGTCGTCTTCACGTGGGGCTGGGAGCAGCCTGAGGCCCCGGCGGACAACGTTTCCACCGTGGCCATCACCCTTGAGCCTGCCGACGGTGGGACCACCATGCGCCTGGTGCACGAAGGCCTTCCGACGCCGGAAGCCGTCGCCGCCCACTCCGAGGGCTGGAACCACTACCTCGACCGTCTCCTCGCCGAGGCCTCCACGGGCGACGCCGGTGCCGACGAATGGGCCGCAGCTCCTGCCGATCTCAACGAACTCACTTCTGCGGACGCCACGCTTGCCATCGTGCAGCGCGTTCTGGCGCACGTCACCGAAGCCGACGCGCAGACCCAGACTCCGTGCGCCGCCTTCAACGTCTCGCAGTTGCTTGACCACCTTGCCGGATCCATTGGCGGCATCGCCAAGGCCTTGGGTGCCGACGTGGCCGACGACGCCGGAAAGTCGCCTGAGGCGCGCATCGCCGACCTCGCCCAGCCCACGCTGGAAGCTTTCTACCGCCGCGGCCTCGACGGCACCATCGACATGGGCTTCGCAGAGCTACCGGCCACGATGGTCGCCTCCATCCTCAACCTCGAGTTCCTGGTCCACGCTTGGGACTTCTCCAAGGCCCTGGGCCTCGAGGTGTCGGTGGCAGATGAGCTCACCGACTACGTCGAGGTCCTCGCGCAGAACACCATCAGCGAGCAGGTCCGCGCAAGCGGCAGCTTCGCCCCGGCCCAGGAAGTCGCCGAGACGTCATCCAGCCTGGAGCGCCTGGTCGCTTTCACGGGCCGGACTGTTCACGCGTAGAAGATTCCTGGGGCCCGCGCCCGCTGGCTGTTGTCAGTGTCAGACCCCCGTACTACTTTGAACGTGGTATCCGCTGGCGTAAGCCAGCTACTCAACGAAGGGACAGCAATGCCGCAGGTTGATAGCTACAAGCAGGGAACTCCGTGTTGGGTGGACCTGTCGTCGTCGGACATTGAGGCTTCCAAGGCCTTCTATGGCGATCTGTTCGGCTGGGAATTGGACGCAATGGACGCCGGCAACGGCGGCACCTACTACATGGCCAAGCTGCAGGACCGCTATGTAGCGGGCATGATGCAGCAGATGCCGGACATGGCTGCGGCCGGTGTACCGTCCTTCTGGGCCAACTACCTCGCCGTCGATTCGGTCGATGAGGCCGCTGAGCGCGCGGCGGCGGCCGGCGGCAAAATCATCTTCCCGCCGGACAGCGTCCCCAACGGGAGCGGACGGATGTTCTTCGCCGCCGATCCGACGGGTGCGCAGATTGGTTTCTGGGAGGCCGGAAACCACCACGGCGCCGGCCTGGTCAATGAACCGGGCACGGTGGTCTGGAGCGAGCTGCAGACAAACGACGTCCCCAAGGCCGTGGCCTTCTACGAATCCGTGACGGGATGCTCCTGCGAGACGGCCGCGGCCGGCGATCTGCAGGAATACACCCAGTTCGTGGTGGACGGGAAGTCCGTGGCCGGCGCCATGAAGCAGCCCATGGAGGGTATGCCGCCGTTCTGGATGACCTACTTCAACGTCGCCGACGTCAATGAATCCGTGGCTAAGGCCGTGGAACTCGGAGCCCAGGTCTTCGCGCCTGCCTTCGATGTCCCGGGTGTCGGCCGCATGGCAGTTCTCGGCGATCCCGCCGGAGCAGCCTTCAGCGTGATGGCCGGCGAAAACGCCTAAACAAATCGAGTGCCCACCCAACTGCCGGATCGGCAATTGGGTGGGCACTCGTTTGCGTTAAGAACCCTTAGGCGTAGGCGTTCACGAGGCGCACGGCGCCGCCGTCGACGCCCTTTGCGCCTTGGACGTAGTCCGGGCCGCTCTTCATGATCGAATCGGAGTCCGCAGCCACGGTACCCATGACCCACGACGGGAGGCCGCGTTCGTTGAGGCGGGCCGCTGCGGCGTCGGCGATTTCGGGCGAGACGATGGCCACCATGCCGACGCCGAGGTTGAGCGTGCGCTCCAGGTCGGCCAGCGGAACATTGCCGAGCTCCGAAACAAGCTTGAAGATGGGCGGCAGTTCCCACGTGGCGCGGTCAACCGTGGCCACGAGGCCCTGCGGCAGGACGCGGGCCAGGTTGGCTGCTAGGCCTCCGCCGGTGACGTGGCTGAAGCCGTGCACGGCGCCGGGCGCGGCACCCGGGCCGCTGACCGGGAAGGCGCGGGCGAGGTCCAGGCAGTCGGCCGCGTAGACCCGGGTGGGCTCCAGCAGTTCTTCGCCCAGGGTGCGGCCGAGTTCGGAGACCTGGCGGTCCAGGGCCCAGCCGGCGTGGTTGATCACGCGGCGGACCAGGGAGTAGCCGTTGGAGTGCAGGCCCGAGGAGGCCATGCCGATCACGACGTCGCCGGCGCGGACGCGGTCCGGGCCAAGAAGGGAGTCGGCTTCGACAACACCGGTAGCTGCACCGGCGACGTCGTACTCGTGCTCACCCAGCAGGCCCGGGTGCTCAGCGGTTTCGCCACCCACCAGGGCGGTGCCCGCCACGGAACAGGCGGCCGCGATGCCGCGGACGATGTCCGCGATGCGCTCGGGCACAACCTTGCCGCACGCAATGTAGTCGGTCATGAAGAGCGGCTCTGCGCCGACCACCACGATGTCGTCCACCACCATGCCGACCAGGTCGAAGCCGATCGTGTCGTGGATGTCCATGGCCTGGGCGATGGCCACCTTGGTGCCGACGCCGTCAGTGGACGTGGCCAGCAGCGGCCTCTTGTAGGTGAGCAGCTTGGAGACGTCGTACAGGCCGGCGAAACCGCCGACGCCGCCGAGGACCGAGCTGTTGTGGGTCGCCTTGACGGCGTCCTTCATGAGTTCGACGGCGCGGTCGCCCGCTTCGACGTCGACGCCGGCAGACGCGTAGGTGATGCCGGTTGTGTTCTCAGCGGCGGAGGAAGCGGAGGTCATACAGACTCTTTCTTATCGGCGTCGGTCAGCAGGTTCTCAAACTCGGCGTCGGGTCCGGGATCGCAGCCCGTGGCTCCGGGCTTGTTGGCCGGGTCGTCCGAGTCCGCGGTCGCGGCTTCGGCGGAGATGCCCGACGTCGGCAGCCCGCCGAGGTCGGTGCGCTCCAGGAGGTTCTTGCCCAGTTTGTCCGAACCCGGGAGTTCGATGGGATACCGGCCTGTGAAGCAGGCAGTACAGAGGCGTTCCCGGGGCTGCTGGGTGGCTCCGATCATGCCGTCTTCGGAAATGTACGCCAGCGAATCCGCTCCAATGGCGTGGGAGATTTCCTCGATAGTGGCGCCGTTGGCGATCAGTTCAGCGCGGGACGCGAAGTCGATGCCGTAGAAGCAGGGCCACTGGACCGGTGGGGAGGAGATCTTGATGTGGACGGCTGCGGCGCCGGCCTCGCGGAGCATCCGGACGATGGCACGCTGGGTGTTGCCGCGGACGATCGAGTCATCCACCACCACCACGCGCTTGCCGCGGATCACGGATTCGAGGGCGTTGAGCTTGAGCCGGATGCCGAGCTGGCGCAGGGTCTGCGAGGGCTGGATGAACGTACGGCCCACGTAGGAGTTCTTGACGAAGCCGTGCGCGAACGGGATGCCGGATTCCTCGGCGTAGCCGACCGCTGCGGGGGTTCCGGATTCGGGGACGGGGATGACGATGTCCGCTACCTGGGTGTTTTCGCGGGCCAACTGGCGGCCCATCTCCACACGGGACTCGTACACCGAGCGCCCGGCAATCGAAGCGTCGGGGCGCGCAAGGTAGACGTACTCGAAAACGCAACCCGCCGGCGTCGCTTCCGCGAAACGCTGGGAACGGACGCCGTTCTCGTCAATGGCGATGAACTCTCCGGGTTCGATCTCGCGGATGAAGCTCGCACCGACGGTTGCCAGGGCGGACTGTTCCGAGGCGACAACCCAGCCGCGCTCAAGGCGGCCAAGGCACAGGGGACGGATGCCGAAAGTATCGCGGGCGGCGTAGAGCGTTCCTTCGTCCATGAACACGAAGCAGAAGCCGCCTCGGATCTTGGGAAGCAGCTCAAGAGCGGTCTGTTCAAGGGTCTTGCCCTCTTCGCCCTCGAGGAGCGCGGTGACCAGGGCGGTGTCCGAGGTGTTGCCCTGCTTCATTTCGCCGGTCAACTGACCGCCATTGAGCTCGAGGATCATTTCCCGGAGCTCGGCAGTGTTGGTCAGGTTGCCGTTGTGCGCGAGGGCAACGGTGCCGGTGGCGGTTGCGCCCAGGGTGGGCTGTGCGTTTGCCCAATGGCTTGCTCCGGTGGTGGAGTAGCGGCAGTGGCCGACGGCAAGGTGCCCCGTCAGGGTGTTCAGGGTTGTCTCGTCGAAGACCTGGGACACGAGCCCCATGTCCTTGTAGACATTGATGCGCTTGCCGTCACTGGTAGCAATACCAGCCGATTCTTGTCCGCGGTGCTGCAACGCATACAGCCCGTAATAGGTGAGTTTTGCTACTTCTTCGCCCGGCGCCCAGACCCCGAAGACGCCACAAGCGTCCTGAGGTCCTTTTTCGTCGGGGAGAAGATCATGAGAAAGTTTTCCGTCGCCACGTGCCACTGGTCAATTGTCGCATGATGTTGGCGTGGTACTTTCCCCCACGCGGTATTGTGACCGGGATCCTATGCCTCGGCCTCGTCCCCTGTCGGATTGGGTACGGACTCGACGACGGCACGCCGGGAGCGCCGCACGCTGACCTTGTCCAGAACGAGGGCCGCGATGGCACCGAGCAGCACGCCGCCAGCGGCAAAGGTCACAAGGAAGAACCCGAAGACCGCGCCGGCGTCGAAACTCTCGTCGCCGGGGATCCCGTAGGCCACGAACGCTGCAACGATGATGCCGAGCACTCCGCCCAGGCCCATGAATGGAACGAACTTCGGCGCACGGCGGACCGTGATCCCCCGGCGTTCGGGAGCGCCGTCCCCGGACCTGGCGTTGTGCGCCGTGCTGTTTGGTGACGTGCCGCTTTGTGACGTGCCGTCGATGTTCGACTCCTCAGAAACCATGCCTTCCAGACTACCGTTTCGAGGAGGATGGTTTGTGGTCTGAAGTCAGACCATTGACAGATTGGTGTGAAGTGGGTCACTATCGATGCGAGCGGTGTCGGCCCGTTCCCCCTTCCGTTAAGAAAGAGAATAATCATGAGTGATCGTTCTACGGCAGCGAAGGTGCAGGCTGTGCAAGACGCAGATGCTGCGGCCCTCGCCGAGCTTGGCTACAAGCAAGAGCTACATCGCGGCATGTCCGGCTTCTCCAACTTCGCAGTCTCGTTCTCCATCATTTCAATCTTGGCTGGCTGCATCACCTCCTTCAGCATTGCGCTCAAGTCCGGCGGCCCGGCTGCCATCAACCTGGGTTGGCCAATCGTTGGCCTCTTGGTCCTGTGCGTGGCCCTCTCCATGGCCGAAGTTTGTTCGCGATACCCCACAGCCGGTGGCCTGTATTTCTGGGCAGGCAGGCTCGCCAAACGCAACAAGAGGGCCTGGGCCTGGTACGTCGGTTGGTTCAATTTCCTCGGTGAAGTGGCCGTCACGGCCGCAATCGACTTCGGTTGCGCCACAACAATGATGGCTTTCGCCGCGTTGACTTTCGGCGTCGAGCCCACCGCCGGCGCTACTTTTGCCCTGTTCGTCGTCCTGATGATCATCCACGCACTGCTCAACAGTTTCGGCGTCAAGATTGTCAGTTTCCTCTCCAATGTCTCCGCTTGGTGGCACATTGTAGGCGTCGCGATCATCGTGGCCGCGCTGTGGATCATGCCCACGAGCCACCAGTCCTTCAACTGGACCATGACGGCGTGGCACAACGAAACCGGCTTCACCTTCGGCCCGTATGTCTTCCTCATGGGCCTGCTCATGTCCCAGTACACCTACACCGGCTACGATGCTTCGGCCCACGTTGCCGAAGAGACCAAGAACGCAGCCATCGCGGCCCCCAAGGGGATTGTCATGAGCGTCGTCGTCTCCATCATCGGCGGCTGGATTCTGCTGTACTCACTCGTCGCGGCGATCCCGAACGGCTCAGAGGACGGCCTGACCACCCTTGCAGCTACGTCAACAGGCTTGCCGCCCGCGCAGATTTTCCTGGATGCACTGGGCAACCCCGGCGTAGCGAAGTTCCTGTTAGCTATCGTGGTAGGCGCACAGTTCTTCTGCGGCATGGCGTCAGTGACCGCCAATTCGCGCATGACCTACGCGTTCTCCCGGGACAACGCACTGCCGGGTTCCCGCATCTGGGCCAAAGTCAACGCCCGGAGCGGCACCCCGACAAATTCCATCTGGCTCTGCGTTGGCTGCGCCATTGTGCTCGCTTCGCCTGCCCTGTTCAACACGACCGCGTATTTTGCCGTGACGAGCGTCGCCGTCATTGGCCTCTACATCGCGTACATCACCCCCGTACTCCTCCGCAGGCTCAACAAGAGCTTCGTGCCGGGTCCGTGGCACCTGGGGAAGTGGAGTCCCGTCATCAACTGGATCGCGATCGTGTGGGTCGCCATCATCGTGATTCTCTTCGTTCTTCCGCCCGTGGCAGACATCACCATCGACACCTTCAACTACGCGCCAATCGCCGTCGTGGTCGTCTTCCTCCTTGCCACGGTGCTTTGGTACACCACGGGGCGTCGGACGTTCATGACGAGTGCCGAACAGGAGCACCTCACAATCGACGCAGATAAGCTGCTCAACTAGCACAACAATGGGCCGCCGGCGGTTCTTCGCCGGCGGCCTCCCAGCCAGGAAGGTCGCCATGTTCCTCGTTGAACCGATTGAATCCCCACTGTTGGAGACGGTCCTGCTGCCCGTGCGCGGACACATGGCCTTCGAGTCGTGCGTCGAGCACCTGGGATCGGCAATTCAGTTGGGGATCTTCAAGACCGGCGAACGACTCCCGCCCGAGCGCGACTTGGCCGAGCGCATGCAGGTCTCCCGGGCCACGCTGCGCGAAGCGATCAGCGCATTGCGCGCGGCCGGTTTCGTCACGACCGTCCGCGGGAGGGGCGGCGGAACCATCGTGGAACCGGTCGGCAACGCCCGTCCGCCCGAGCGTCCGGGCAACAAGGACCGGCAGGAGGAAATCAGCGACATCCTCATCTTTCGCTCGGTGATTGAACCCGGGGCCTGCCAGCGGGCGGCCTCCA
The DNA here is from genome assembly GCF_040702485.1 of Arthrobacter sp. NPDC080031. Lineage (NCBI taxonomy): Bacteria > Bacillati > Actinomycetota > Actinomycetes > Micrococcales > Micrococcaceae > Arthrobacter > Arthrobacter sp. NPDC080031. The sequence goes on along the minus strand of NZ_JBFBLA010000038.1, from coordinate 31,641 downwards.
TGCGGCTCAGCGAGGACCAGCGCCGGCTTCTGACCGATTCCCTGGCCGAGGTTGAAAACGCGGGTTCACCGGTGGAATACAGGCAAGCTGACGCCCGCCTTCACCTGGCTTTCTCCGCTGTTGCGGGGTCGTCCGAACTCAACAAAGCCAGCACCACCATCCAGACCAAGATCCACGAATTCCTGGCAGAAATCCCCTTTCTGCAGCGGAATATCGAACATTCAAACCAAGAACACCGATTGATAGTGCAGGCCATCCTCGACGGCGAGCCTGCAGCGGCCCGAAGCGTCATGGAATTGCACTGCGAGTCCACTGCCGCACTACTCAAGGGACTACTGAAATGAGCAGCACCATGAACGACATTTCGAACACAGTTCACCCTCGCAATGACCGTATGCTCACCGTTGAGCAACTCAAGGCACAGATTGGCGAGGGCGCCATAGACACCGTGATTCTCGGCTTCACCGACATGCAGGGCAGGTTGCAGGGCAAGCTCCTCCACGCGCAATTCTTCCTGGATTCCGTCCTGGAGCATGGCACCGAAGGCTGCAACTACCTCCTCGCCGTTGACACCGAAATGAACACCGTGGATGGCTATGACATTTCCTCGTGGGAAAAGGGCTATGGAGACATGCTCTTCGACATGGATCTGGACACCATCCGCGTCCTTCCCTACCGCGAGGGGAGTGCGCTGATCCAGTGCGACCTGTCCATGACCGACGGTACTCCGGTCTCCGTTTCACCCCGCGCCATGCTCAAGCGCCAGACGGCCAAGGCGGCCGAGCGCGGTTGGAAGGCACTTGCCGGAACCGAACTTGAGTTTGTGGTCTACAACGACTCCTACGAGCAGGCATGGGACCTGGACTACAAGCACCTCACACCTGCCAACCAATACAACGTGGACTACTCGCTCCTGGGATCCGGCCGCGTGGAACCCCTGCTTCGCAGGATCCGGAACGAGATGTACGCGGCGGGCATGACCGTGGAATCCGCCAAGGGTGAATGCAACTTCGGACAGCACGAGATCGCATTCAAGTACGACGAAGTGGTCACCACGGCGGACAACCATTCCGTCTACAAGACCGCGGCCAAGGACATCGCCCATGACATGGGCCAATCCATCACCTTCATGGCCAAGCCCAACGAGCGCGAGGGCAATTCCTGCCACATCCACCTGTCCCTGCGCGGACTCGACGATGAGCTGGTCTTCTGGGACAAGGCCACCGGCGGCCGCACCAAAACCTACGATCAATTCATCGCCGGAGTCCTCGCGACGATGCGGGAGTTCACGCTCTTCTACGCTCCCAACATCAACTCCTACAAGCGGTTCGTCAAAGGCTCGTTCGCCCCGACGGCGGTCGCCTGGGGCCTCGACAACCGCACCTGCTCGGTGCGCCTCGTAGGGCATGGCCAAAGCGCACGGCTGGAAAACCGGCTGCCGGGTGGCGACGTCAACCCTTATTTGGCATTGTCGGCCATGCTGGCCGGCGGGCTCTACGGAATCGAAAATGAGCTCGAACTCGAACCGGCAACCCTCGGCAACGCTTACACTTCGGGCGCTCCCACCGTGCCGACGACGATGCGGGAAGCGCGGGATCTGTTCGCCAACTCCGTGATCGCCAAGGAAGTCTTCGGTGAGGAAGTGGTTCGGCACTACGTGAACTACGCCGACGTCGAACTGGCAGCTTTTGAGTCCGCCATCACGGACTGGGAGCTACGCCGCGGGTTTGAAAGGCTGTAGGGCAATGACTCGGAATCAGACGCCTGCCCCGGATCCAGGTTCGAGCCCACGGCCTCGGATCGCCCTGACCACCTACCTGCAAGACGCGAAATGGGGGGTTTGGGATGCGCGGGCAGCGGTGCTGCCGGCGACATATTTGGAAGCCGTCGTGGCGGCCGGGGGCACCCCTCTTCTTTTGCCGCCTATCGGTACGGATACCTCCGTACTTGACCTCGTGGATGGCCTGATTGTGGTGGGCGGAGCCGACGTCGACCCCGGAAATTACGACGCCGAGCCTCACCCAAGCACTCGCAGCCAGCCCGCCAGGGACGAGCACGACATCGCCTTGACGCTGGCCGCATTGGAGAAGGGGGTTCCTCTGTTCGCCATCTGCCGCGGCGCGCAAATCCTGAACGTGGCCTTGGGCGGAAACCTCATCCAGCACGTGCCGGATGTGCTGCCCGAGGCTAACTACCAACCCGCACCTGGGGTCCACGGCGAAGTCGAGTTCCGTACCCGGCCGGGGAGCATTATCGCCGAACACCTGGGCGAGCGGGCATCGGCGCCTGTTTATCACCACCAGATTCTCGACCGGGTTGCCGAAGGGCTGTGCGTCACGGCGTACGCGGCGGACGGCACGATCGAGGCCGTCGAGTCGACCCAAGGAAGCTGGGCGTTGGGCGTTCAGTTCCACCCTGAACAAAATCGCTCCGACTTGCGCCTCTTTGAAGGTTTCGTTGAGGCTGCCAGAAGGTACCGGGACGGCGAGCCTGGCGCTGAGCGCGTCGACCCAACGACGGAATTCAAACCGACAGAAAAGAGCTGGGCGTGAGTGCCACAACTTTTGACATCATCAATCCGGCCACCGAGGAATTCCTTCAAACTGTTGAACTCGCATCCCTCGCCGAGACCGACGCACTGATTGCACGCGCGGCTGGCGCCTTTGAAACCTGGCGGAAGGTGTCGCCATCGGACCGGGCACTGCTCTTGCGCCGGTTCGCGGCCGCCGTCGACGCCGATCTGGAGAACCTCGCACAACTGGAAGTCCGCAATGCCGGACACACGGTCGGCAATGCCCGCTGGGAAGCGGGCAATGCGCGTGACGTCATCAGTTACTACTCGGCGGCCCCTGAGCGGCACTTCGGGCGGCAGATCCCCGTTGCCGGAGGCCTCGATGTGACGTTCCACGAGCCATTGGGCGTTGTCGGCATTATCGTGCCGTGGAACTTTCCCATGCCGATCGCGGCGTGGGGCTTCGCCCCGGCCCTCGCGGCAGGCAACACGGTGGTCCTCAAGCCAGCGGAACTTACGCCCCTGACGGCGATGAGGCTGGGCGAGTTGGCGCGCGAGGCCGGCCTGCCCGACGGCGTGCTGACCATCATCCCGGGGAAGGGCTCCGTGGTGGGGGAGCGCTTCGTGACCCACCCCGCGGTGCGAAAGGTCGTCTTTACCGGGTCCACCCGGGTTGGCAAGCAGATCATGGCCGGTTGTGCTGATCAAGTGAAGCGGGTGACGCTCGAATTGGGAGGCAAGAGCGCGAACATTGTGTTCGCCGACTCCGACCTTCAGGCGGCAGCTGCAGCAGCTCCCGGTGGTGCGTTCGACAATGCCGGCCAGGACTGCTGTGCAAGGTCCCGAATCCTGGTGGAAAAGTCCGCCTACGATGCTTTTCTTGAGCTTTTGGAGGCCGCCGTCCGGGCTGTCAAAGTCGGCGACCCGGGTGACGAGAGTACCGTCATGGGGCCCCTGATTTCCGCCCGGCAAAGGGAAACCGTCGCAGGCTTTGTGCCCTCGGGCGCGCCCATAGCCTTCCAGGGCGAGGTGCCCGAAGGGCCCGGTTTCTGGTTCCCGCCCACAGTCCTGGCCCCCGACTCCTTCGACGACCCGGCGGTGCGTGAGGAGATCTTCGGACCGGTCGTCGTCGTCGTTCCTTTCAACGACGAGGCGGACGCCGTGCGGATCGCCAATGACACCGAATACGGTCTCTCCGGCTCCATCTGGACCCAAGACGTTGGCCGGGCCTTGCGCGTGGCCCGCGGGGTGGATGCCGGAAACCTCTCGGTGAACTCCCATTCTTCAGTCCGGTATTCGACGCCGTTCGGCGGCTTCAAGCAATCGGGCCTGGGCCGCGAGCTGGGTCCTGACGCGCTTGATTCCTTCAGCGAAGTAAAGAACGTCTTCATCGCGCACTGAACCCACCAAACTTTGGAAGCCCCATCATTCAAGGAGAGATCACCATGACCGAATTCATTTCAAACCGACTCAAGGACCGCACAGCCGTCATCACCGGCGGCGGCAGCGGGATCGGCCTGGCCACGGCAAAGCGTTTCGCCTCGGAGGGTGCCAACGTGGTCATCGCCGATATCGATCCGGCAGCCGGAGAAGCAGCCGCGGCTGCCGTCGATGGCATCTTCGTGAAGGTCAACGTCACGGACGAACGGGAAGTCATCGACCTCTTCGCCGCGGCCAAGAGCCACTATGGCAGCGTGGATATCGCCTTCAACAATGCCGGCATCTCGCCGCCGGACGACGCTTCCATCCTGGACACCGGAATCGATGCCTGGCGCCGGGTCCAGGAGGTAAACCTGACGAGCGTCTATTACTGCTGCAAATACGCGCTGCCGTACATGTTGGAGCAGGGCAAGGGCTCGATCATCAACACCGCGTCCTTCGTGGCAGTGATGGGTGCGGCAACTTCGCAGATCTCCTACAGCGCTTCCAAGGGCGGCGTGCTGGCGATGACCCGCGAGCTGGGCGTCGAGTTCGCGCGCAAGGGTGTGCGGATCAACGCACTGTGCCCCGGACCGGTCAACACCCCTCTACTTAAGGAACTCTTCGCTTCCGATCCGGAGCGGGCAGCGCGCCGCCTGATCCACGTGCCCTTGGGCCGGTTCGCCGAGCCCGAAGAACTGGCCGCTGCGGTCGCCTTCCTGGCAAGCGACGACGCCTCGTTCATTACCGCGTCGACCTTCATGGTTGACGGCGGCATCTCGGGAGCCTACGTGACCCCTATCGACTAGCTGCCGCGGTACGTGGAGAACGCGAAGGGGCTGAGCAGGAGCGGCACGTGGTAGTGCTCGCCGGCGTCGGACACCGTGAAGCTCAAGTCCACTTCAGGGAAAAAGGTGTCCACGCCTTGGGCCTTGTAATACGGACCTGTTGCGAAGTTCAGTCGGTAACTGCCGCCGTCGACCCTCTCAGGACCCAGGTCCTTGATCCGGCCGTCCGCATCGGTAGTGCCGCTAGCCACGGGCCTCCAGTTGTCGCCGTCGCGCACTGACAGCACGACGGCGACACCGGCCGCCGGGCGTCCGGAACCGGTGTCCAGGATGTGGGTGGTTATCTGGGAAACGCTCATTTGTTGGACACTCCTTCGTTGCTCGCGCTGGTTTCGCTGATGACGCCGGCAAGGCGCAGTAGTGCGATTTCGCGCAACTGGCCAGCCACGATGACGTCTTCTTCTTCCGCGGTGTGGCCCAGGCGCTCCTGGAGGGAGGCCAGGATTTCCTTGGCTGTCCGGCCCGCGGCGCGGATCAGGAAGACGCGGCCGAACTTTGCCTCGTACTCGCGGTTGCCTTCGGCCAAAGCGGTGACGACGCCGTCATCGCCGGGGTCGACGCCGGCCTGTTCGGAGCGGGACATCGCGGCTTCGGTGGTCTGGGCCTTGGGCCGTTCGCCGATCCGGGGGTGGTGGGCCATCGCGGCCGCCACTTCGTCCGACGTGAAAGGCTCGGCGGTTTCCCGGGCGAAATCGAGCAAGGAGTCCAAGCCGCTGAAGGGGCGCGCATCTGCGATGTGCTCCACCCAGCGCTGGATGTCGAGGCATGGGCGGAGGACGTCGATGGCGTCCGCACGGTCCACGCTGTTGAATACTTCAAGCTGCATGCTTGTTCATTCCTCGTGCGAGTGCTGGCATCCATGGTGTTGGCTATGCGGAACTCCGGCGATTCCTGCCGGATGGACCTGCGCGCCTCCGCACCTCAGGTCTTCCACATCATGGAACTGTTATTTCAGCATACGTAATAGTGAATCCAATGACTGCCGTGGTGTCAAGAGAATACCGCACCACGGACCTCCCGCCCTGCCCTCCCTGAAACGCTCGCTCACCTTTGGGGGTGTTTCCCGAAACGCTCGCTCACCTTTGGGGGTGTTTACTGAAACGCTCGCTCACGTTTGGGGGTGTTTCCTGAAACGCTCGCTCACGTTTGCCGTCTAGTGGACAATGTCAGCAACGAGCCAAAGGAGTTCCGCCATGCCAGAGGTCCTGACTTCCCGGTATCTCTTCGGACCGGGTCCCAGCAATTGCTATCCGGAAGTGACCGCCGCGTTGGCGTATCCGGTGATCGGGCATCTGGATCCGGACTTCATAGAGCGCCTGGACCGGACATGCGAGGGGCTTCGAAATGTGTGGGGAACCCGGAATGCCCGCACCCTGCCGTTGAGTGCCACTGGATCCGGCGGCATGGAGGCTGCCTTCGTTAATACAGTGTCCGACGGCGACGTGGCGGTAATTGCCGTCAACGGGCTTTTCGGGGAGCGCATGTGTGAGGTTGCCCGGCGCTGCGGCGCCACGGTGGTCCGCGTAGACCATGAATGGGGCCGGCCCGTGGACGCGGAGCGGGTCCTCGCCGCGCACCCTCATCCCAAGGTTATTGCCGCCGTCCATGCCGAAACCTCCACAGGTGTCCTGTCCGACGTCGCGCCTTTGGGCGCCGGCAAAGGGGACGCCCTGCTGATCGTGGACGCCGTGACATCCATCGGCGGGCTGGAACTCCTGGCTGACGACTGGGGGATCGACGTCGGGTACGCCGGGACGCAGAAGTGTTTGGGAGCGCCCCCTGGCTTGTCCCCGTTCACAGTGTCCGAGCGTGCGTTCGAGCGGCGCATCAAAGAGCCGCGTTCGTGGTACCTGGATATCGGCCTTTTGGGTGGATACGTTGGCGCGGCGAGTGGCAGCCGGACGTATCACCATACGGCGCCCGTGACCATGATTGCCGGGCTTGAGGCCGGATTGGACCGCATCTTGGCCGAGGGGCTCGCGGCTGTTCAAGCGCGGCATCGTGCAGCCGGAGCCGAGTTGCGGGATGGCCTTGAAGCGATGGGGCTCGAGCTGTTTGCCGTGGAGGGCTCGCGATTGCCGAGCCTCACCACCGTCAAAGTGCCCGACGGCGTGGACTCGGCCGCCGTCCGCTCTTACCTTCTGAAGAACTTCAGTATGGAAATCGGCTCCGGGGCGGGCGCGTTTACGTCGACCGTTTGGCGGATCGGCATGATGGGTCCGAACGCCAACAGGGCATCGGTAAAGCTCGTCCTTGGCGCACTGGAAGAAGCGATCGCTAAAGCCTGATGCTCGCTCACCTATGACGGCCAAATCCCAAACGCACTCTCACTTCACACCGAAAAGTGCCGGTCATGTGAGCGGGCCTTGGCCCGGTCGGCCTTGTTTGTGAGCGGGCGTCGGGCCGGTCGGGCTTCTTTGTGAGCGGGCGTTACAGGCCGAGTTCGGCTTTGAGGGCTGCTACGTGGCCTTGGGCCTTGACCTGGTACTGGGTCAGCTTGACCTTGCCTTCGCCGTCGAGCACTACGGTGGAGCGGACTAGTCCGTCTACCACTTCGCCGTTCACGAGCTTCTCGCCCCAGGCGCCGTAAGCGAGGGCCACAGCGTGGTCTTCGTCGGAGAGGAGCGGGAAGGTCAGGGAGAAGTCGCCGGCGAAGCGTGCGATCTTTTCCGGCGCGTCGGGGGAGATGCCCAGGACTTCGTAGCCGGAGGACTGCAGGCTGGAGAGACTGTCGCGGAAGTCGCATGCCTCCGTGGTGCAGCCGGGGGTGGCGGCTTCCGGGTAGAAGTACACGATGACGTTGCGTCCGCGGTAATCGGACAGGGAGACCTTCTGGCCTTCGGAGTTAAGCAGCGCGAAATCGGGGGCCTGGGTTCCGGCGAGGAGTTTCTGGGTCATGTTGCGATCCTTGACTTGACGGGCAACCGCCGTGGCCGGCGATCAATCTGTAGGTGTAACGGGCTGCCTAGATGCAGTATTCCGCTGGTCCGCGGACTGTGGAGCCTGGTCCGGGCACGAACTGGTAGCCGCCTCCACGCACTGTGGCGATGACATGGCGGGCTGAGCCCAGCTTGCGCCGGACGCGTCCAACATACACGTCGATGGACCGAAATGCCGCGCCGGGACAGTCAAGTGACTCCAGAAAGCGTTGCAATTCTTCACGTGGGATGGGCCGGGACAGGTTTTCCACGAGGTAGCGGAGGAGGCTGTGTTCCATCGCAGTGAAGCTGACAGGGACACCATCGAGGAGCACGGTGTTCGCGGCCAGGTCCACTGCCACAGTGCTGCGTCGGCCGGCCAGGGCGACAGGCTGGCTGGCTTCGGCGCCGGGCGCGCCCGGATCGGAAGCCTCCTGACCGGAAGAATCACCGGAGGTTGCAGCTCCGGCGGCGGGCCAAAGGAGGACTTCCGCCCCCGGAGCAAGTTTGCGGGCCCGGGCCAGGACCGCTTCAGCGGCCCGGGCCCAAACCTCGGCATCGATCTCGCGGCCTTCGCCGGGCTGCACCCACACGGCCAGGCCGCGCGGGATCATCCCAGGGCGAACCAGCCCGGGCCGAAGCGCGGAGGGCCGGGCGGCGGGCTGGTGCCGCGAGGCGTTGAGCCGTGCGGGCAGTTGCCCGTACGGGGCGTGGACGTTGACAGCCATGGCTGTGGCCTTACACGCCGCCGCGGCGGATCAGCTTGCCGCTGGGCGTCCGGCCGTCGATCTCGCTGCCGCGCAGGTATGTTTTGCGTACGACGCCGGAGAGCGCCTTGCCGTCGTACGGGGTGATCGGGTTCTTGTGCTTGAGCTTCTTGACGTCGACGACGAACGCGTCGTCGGGCGCGAAGATGGAGAAATCAGCGTCGTAGCCGAGCGCCAGCTGGCCTTTGTTGTGGAGGCGGGCCAAGGCTGCGGGCTTCTCGGACATCCAGGACACCACTTGCTCCAGGGAGATGCCGCGGTGGCGTGCCTCGGTCCAGATCAACGAGAGCCCCAGCTGCAGCGAGGAGACGCCGCCCCAGGCTACGGCGAAGTCGCCGTTTTCCAGATCCTTCAGGTCAAGCGTTGAGGGGGAATGGTCCGAGACAATGCAGTCGATGGTGCCGTCCTGCAGGCCCTGCCAGAGCAGCTCGCGGTTGGAGGCCTCGCGGATGGGCGGGCAGCACTTGTAGGCGGTGGCGCCGTCGGGGATTTCTTCGGCCATGAGCGTCAGGTAGTGCGGGCAGGTCTCCACGGTGAGGTGCACGCCGTCGCGCTTGGCCGAAGCGATCATGGGCAGCGCGTCCGAGGACGAGAGGTGCAGGATGTGGGCGCGGGCGCCGGTCCAGCGGGCGCGTTCGATCACCTCGGCGATGGCCTTGTTCTCGGCGCCGCGGGGGCGGGAGGCAAGGAACGTGGAGTAGTGGGCGCCGCCTGGGTGGGGTGCGTGGTCGATCGCGTGGGAGTCCTCGGCGTGGACGATCATGAGGGAGTCGAAGGACTTGAGCTCGGCCATGTCCTCTTCCATCTCGTCCGCGTCCAGGTGCGGGAACTCGTCCACGCCGGAGTGAAGGAGGAAGCACTTGAAGCCGAAGACGCCCTCGTCGTGAAGCGGGCGGAGGTCCTTCTTGTTGCCCGGGATGGCACCGCCCCAGAATCCGACGTCCACGAACGCCTGGTCCTCGGCAACTTCGCGCTTGAGTTTGAGGCCTTCCACGTTGGTGGTGGGCGGGATGGAGTTCAGCGGCATGTCGATGATGGTGGTGACACCGCCTGCGGCCGCGGCGCGGGTGGCGGAGGCGAAGCCTTCCCATTCGGTGCGGCCGGGCTCGTTGACGTGCACGTGGGTGTCCACCAGGCCCGGAATGAGGGTTTCGTCGTCGCCGAGCTCGATGACTTCGGTGCCGCTGAGGCCGTTCCCCAGGGGTTCAATTGCGACGATCACGCCGTTGCGGACGCCGACTTCGCGGGCGGTGATGCCGGCGGTGGTGAGGATGCGCTGGCCGCGGATGACCAGGTCAAACGGGCCGTGCGTTGTGGTGGTTTCTTCAGACATGGAGTTGCTCCTTGGTCTCGGTTCGCGCTGCGTCTTGGGTGGGTGCCGATTTTTCAGACAGGCGCACGCCGATGTGCTGACCCAATTCTTCAAGCAGCGGCCCTGCTTCAGCTATACATTTCTCTACATTGGATTCGAGTTCAGTCAATGCGTGGACCGACTCGAAACCGGACTCCGTAAGTTGTTCCAGGCTCAGCGTACTGCGGCCGCAGACGGCAATCACGGGGATCCCTGAACGCGCTGCCGCCCGCGCCACGCCCATGGGCGTTTTGCCGAGCAGGCTCTGTTCGTCGAGGCTGCCTTCGCCGGTGATCACGAGGTCCGCGCCCGCGAGCCGCTGCTCGAGTTCGGTGAATTCGAGTACGACGTCGATGCCCGGCCTGCGTGCCGCGCCCAGCGCCGCGATGGCGATGTAGCCGACGCCGCCTGCCGCGCCTGCGCCCGGTGCCTGTGCGGCGTCCTGGGCTTCGGACCCGATTTCGCTGGTGAGCACCTGGACGAAGTGGGCCAGGGCCGCGTCGAGCGTGGCGACGTCTTCCGGCGTCGCGCCCTTCTGCGGTCCGAAGATCGCGGCAGCGCCCGTGCGGCCCAAAAGGGGATTGTCGACGTCGGACGCCAGGACGAACTCGGTGACCTCCAAACGGACGTCGAGGTTCGAGAAGTCGATCCGGTCCAGGCGCGCCAGTGCTGCGCCGCCGCCGGGGAGTTCGTTGCCGTCGGCGTCGAGGAGGGCCGCGCCGAGGCCCTGCAGCACGCCGGCGCCGCCGTCGGTGTTGGCGCTGCCGCCGACGCCGAGGATGATGTGCCGGCAGCCGAGGTCCAGGGCCGCGCGGATGAGTTCGCCGGTGCCCTGGCTTGTGGAGCTTTTGGCCGTTTCGGTGTTCGGGGCGCTCCCGTCGCCGAAGCCTGGCAGCACCGCAAGTCCGGAGGCCGCGGCCATTTCGATGACGGCTTCCTCGCCGCGGACGGCGAACTCGGCCGTGATCGGCTGGCCGGTGGGCCCGGTGACCGTCGCGCGGCGGCGGGTGAAGCCGGAGCCGACGGCGGCGTCGAGAGTCCCCTCGCCGCCGTCGGCCACTGGAATGAGCGTGGTTTCAAAGCCCTCGCCCGGGCGGCTGGCGGCAAAACCTGCCCGCAATCCCGTGCCCAAGCGGCTGGCGACCTCGGGGGCTGAGAGCGATCCCTTGAACTTGTCCGGGGCTATGACCACACGCATTCCGTACCTCCTTCAGTACTTACTAGTCCAGCAGGGCGATGATCGCCGTGGGGGCGTCCTCGCCGCGCTCGGCCAGCTCTTCGAACTCGTTCACGCCGTTGATTTCAACGCCCATGGAGATGTTGGTGATCTTTTCCAGGATCACTTCAACCACCACGGGAACCTTGAACTCGTCCATGAGCGCCTTGGCCTTGTCGAACGCGGCAGGCAGGTCGGACGGGTCTTCCACGCGGATGGCTTTGCAGCCGAGGCCTTCGGCAACCTTGACGTGGTCCACACCGTAGCCCGCTGCGGTTGCAGAGAGATCAGTGCTGTTGATGTTCTCGAACGCCAGGGACACGTTCTGTTCCATGTTGAAGCCGCGCTGCGACTGGCGGATCAGGCCCAGGTACGAGTTGTTCACCACCACGTGGATGTACGGCAGGTTGAACTGTGCGCCCACGGCAAGTTCTTCGATCATGAACTGGAAGTCGTAGTCACCGGACAGGGCAACAACGGTCTCGTCCGGCTTGCCGCGGACAACGCCCAGCGCCGCCGGACATGTCCAGCCCAAGGGGCCGGCCTGGCCCGCGTTGATCCACTTGCGCGGGCCGAAAACGTGCAGCAACTGCGCGCCGGCGATCTGCGAGAGACCGATGGTGGACACGTAGGTGGTGTCCTTGCCGAAGGCCTTGTTCATCTCTTCGTACACGCGCTGCGGCTTGATCGGCACGTTCTCGAAGTGGGTCTTGCGCTGTAGGGATCCCTTGCGTGCGGTGCACTCGGCGACCCACGCGGAGTAGTCCGGCAGGGACTTGGCTGCCTGGCGCTCGCGTGCCAGCTCGATCAGCCCGTCCAGCGCCGCACCGGCGTCGGACGCGATGCCGAAGTCCGGCGAGAACACGCGGCCGATCTGCGTGGGCTCGATGTCGATGTGCACGAACTTGCGGCCGGCCGTGTAGGTGTCCAGGCCGCCGGTGTGGCGGTTGGCCCAGCGGTTGCCGATGCCGATCACGAAGTCCGAGGCCAACATGGTCTCGTTGCCGTAGCGGTGCGAGGTCTGCAGGCCCACCATGCCGGCCATCAGCTCATGGTCGTCCGGGATGCTGCCCCAGCCCATCAGGGTGGGGATGACCGGAACGTTGAGCAGTTCGGCCAGTTCAACCAGCTGCGCGGAGGCGCCTGCGTTGATGATGCCGCCACCGGCAACGATCAGCGGGCGTTCGGCTGCGGTGAGCATGTCGAGTGCCTTTTCCAGCTGCTTGCGGCTGGCCTTCGGCTTTTCGACGGCGATGGGCTCGTAAGCGTCGATGTCGAACTCGATCTCCGCCATCTGAACGTCGAACGGCAGATCCAGCAGGACCGGGCCGGGACGGCCGGAGCGCATCAGCTGGAAGGCCTTCTGGAAGGCTCCGGGAACCTGGCCCGGTTCCAGGATGGTCATGGCCATCTTGGTGACCGGCTTGGCGATGGACTCGATGTCCACGGCCTGGAAGTCTTCCTTGTGCAGCTTGGCAACGGGCGCCTGGCCGGTGATGCAGAGCATGGGGATGGAATCTGCCCAGGCTGCGTACAGGCCGGTGATCATGTCCGTTCCTGCGGGGCCCGAGGTGCCGATGCAGATACCGATGTTTCCGTCCGCTGCACGGGAGTAGCCGTCAGCCATGTGGCTGGCGCCTTCAACGTGGCGGGCCAGGGTGTGGCGGATGCCGCCGTGTGCCCGCATCGCGGAATAGAAGGGGTTGATTGCCGCGCCTGGCAGGCCGAACGCCTCGATGGCGCCTTCCTTTGCCAAGATGGCGACGGCTGCGTCTACAGTGCGCATCTTCGTCATGGTGTGCTCCTTGAAAAGTCTGTCTTGCCCGCTACGGGCGGTTTTTGGGTGTGTCTGGGGGAGCCGGCGTCGGAAGTGCCCGACGCCGGCTGCTGGTTTTCGCTTGTTTCCGCCTTTTGGGGCGGGCGGCTTACTTGCGGCCCGGCTTTACTTTCGACCGGAGAGCTGGAGGACCTGCTTGAAGAGTCCCGAGTGGTCGAGTCCGCCGTCGCCCTGGTTGACAGTGGCGGCGACGAGCTGTGCGACGACGGCGCCGAGCGGGATTGCGACGTTGGCTTCGCGGGCTGCAGAGGTGACGATGCCGAGGTCCTTGTGGTGGAGGGCCAGGCGGAAGCCGGGGTCGAAGTTGCGGTCGAGCATCTTCTGGCCCTTCTGCTCGAGGACCTTGGAGCCGGCCAATCCGCCGCCGAGGACCTTGAGGGCCGCGTCCGTGTCCACGCCGTAGGCCTCAAGGAAGGCGATGGCCTCGCCGAGGACCTCGATGTTGACGGCCACGATCAGCTGGTTCGCTGCCTTGACGGTCTGGCCGGAGCCGGAGGGGCCGACGTGGACGATGGTCTTGCCGACCGCGTTGAGGACATCCTGTGCTGCTTCGAAGTCGGCCGCGTCGCCGCCAACCATGATGGACAGGACGGCGTCGATGGCGCCCTGTTCGCCGCCGGACACCGGTGCGTCGAGCGGGCGGATGCCGGCTGCCTTGGCGTCCGCGGCGAGGCGTACTGCGACGTCCGGGCGGATGCTGCTCGCGTCGATCCAGAGCGCGCCCTGCTTCGCGTTCGCGAAGACGCCGGCCTCGCCGCTGACTACGCCTTCGACGTCGGGGGAGTCCGGCACCATGGTGATGACGACGTCGGCGTCCTTGACGGCATCGGCGATGCTCGTGGCACCCTTGCCGCCTTCAGAGACGAGCTTGTCGATCTTGTCCTGGCTGCGGTTGAAACCGGTGACGGTGTGGCCGGCCTTGACCAGGTTGATGGCCATGGGAAGGCCCATGATTCCGAGTCCGATAACTGCAACGTTGCTCATGATTTTCCTTACTGAAGTCTGTTTTAGCTCAGGTGTGCTGGACCCAACTAGCTCGCAGTTGATGTCGTTTTGAGGGCTCTAAACGACATCAACTGCTACCCAGTTGGGCAGGTGGGGACTAGTGGGAGTTGGCGCGCTGGCGGATGGCCCAGCTGAAGGCCGTTTCCTGCGGTTCCTTGTACTCGAGGCCGATATAGCCTCCGTAGCCGAGTTCGCGGCTGCGGGCGATCCATTCGCCGAGCGGAAGCTCACCGGTTCCGGGAGCTCCGCGGCCGGGGCTGTCGGCGATTTGGATGTGGCCGAAGTCCTTCGCGTGGTTCTCGATGACGGCTGCGACGTCGTCCCCGTTGACAGCCAGGTGGTAAAAGTCGGCGAGGAGCTTGACGTTCGTTGCGCCGGATTCCTCCTTGACGCGGGCGATCACCTTGAGGGCGTCGGCGGCCTTGAGGAGCGGGTACTTGGGGGCGCCGCTCACGGGCTCGAGGAGGACTGTGCCGCCGATGCGTGCGACCCCTTCTGCGGCGCTGGCCAGGTTTTCGGCGCCGATGGCGTCCTGCTTCTCGGCCGATTCGCCGTCCACGCGGTTGCCGTAGAGGGCGTTGAAGGCCTTGCAGCCGAGCCGCTCGCCGATGCCTGCGACAACGTCGATGTTGTCCAGGAACTCGGAAGAGCGGGCGGGCCAGGAAACCATGCCGCGGTCGCCGCCGGGCATGTTGCCGGCGTTGAAGTTCAGGCCGGTGAGCTGAACGCCAGCGTCCTTGATGGCGTTCTCGAACTCGGTTACCTGGGCGTCCGACGGTACGGAGGTTTCAAAGGGCCACCAGAATTCGACGGCGTCAAAGCCGGCAGCCTTCGCGGCCGCGGGGCGCTCGAGCAGGGGGAGCTCCGTCAGGAGGATGGAGCAGTTCACTGTGTACGTCATCGTAGGTGTCCTTCCGGGAGGGCTTGGGATCCATCTTCCTCTTGGCTTGTTCTCTCGGGCCAGTTCGCCGTGGTGAGTTTCCGCTTTGTGGAATTTAGATTCTGCTTTATGAAAAGTTTAGGGAAGGAGAGGGTGGGAGTCAAGGGGTGTTCCGTCGGGAGGGGGTTTGGGATACCAAGTGGCGCTGTTGGGTGCGGTGGGATACAGATGATAAACATCATGCGCGCTCGCCGCGCGAAGGTTCCGGTCTCGGAACGCCGCGATTGGCGACGAAGTTCGATGTGTCGTGGTTGGCGGGGATCATTGCCTGGGCTGTCGCGGCGCAGGCTAGAGCGTCCTTTCGCGAATTGCTTGCTGCGGCCTGTTTCTTCGGCTACCGGAGCGAGATACTTCGTCGAGTCCGCGCTAAGCGGGTCTGGCACGCAGACCGTGAATTAATGCTCATCCTGATACCGCTGGGGCGGCGCGTGTGGTTTTCCGGCCGGGTGCCGCGGATCCTGCTAACTGGCTTCGCTTTCACGATCGTTCTCACGGGTATTGCTCCCTTGGCAGGGGCGATCGCTCTACCTCTTTTGATCATGCTTGCGGTGATCGGGTCTCTTCCGACCTTCCTTGAGCTGCCGTTCTCCCTGTCAAAGACCATGCGCCGTTCCCATGTGGCGGGCAAAACGTGGATAGCGTCGTTGGACGAGCCGGCATACAGTGTTGCGTGGCTCGCGAAGCGCGAAGGTGTCGAGTGGGGTGCAGGTGTGTCGTTTGCCAAGGAAGTCATTAAAGTAGCCCTGCCCCCGGCGACGCCGATCCCGGTATTACCGGCTAGCCCTAAAGGGGTTCGCTGTCTGCGTGCTCTTGGATTCACAGCGCTGGAGTACAAGGGGGAGGCTACGCGGGCGATGGTTCGAAGGACCTAAGCCGATTTGGTTGTGCCTAAGTCGAACTGTCTCGATCCAGGCCGGACGATGCCGCTCTACGTGTTCAACCTCGATTTACACGGAGAAGGGCCACCGACCACACGGAGATTGCTCGATTTCACACGGAAATTCAGGTCTCCTAGCACTGAGTTTCCGTATTTCTACACTGAGACGGCTTTTTTGGCGTTAGCCTCCTTCACAAGGACGGCCCCGAGCAATCGGGAATCGGAGCCGCTCCGGAGGATCAGTTGTCAGTGCGACAGGCAAGCTTATGGGGGTTGGGAATTGAAGCTGAGCCAGCAACAGACCTTTGCCGCAGCTGTGGGTCGATGGATTACCGGCGTCCAAGGGCCAAGGAACTTGCCATGAAAAGCAACGCCATCATTTGGCTTCTACTGGCGCTCATCTTTGGTCTCTACTCCGCATACATCTTTTCGACCATTCAGCGCGAATCACCGTGGAGCATCATTTCGGAGTCGTCCTCGTAATGGCTTCACTTATTTCGCTGTGGAAGTTCGTGCGCTGCGCCAAGGCATCAAAGATCGAAGGAAACGGTCAGTGATACCCGCGCCCCGATTGGTCGGCAGGCTTTCCGTTATACCGGTGGATATTGCCGCTGAGGGCGGCCGTCAGAGAGGAGGGACGTGCTCTACTACCTAGATGAACTCCTGACAGCAATGCGCGCGACTCCGGGCCGGCGTCGATATAACTTGATCAGCTGCGTCGTCTTCGTCGTGATCGCAGGCACTCTGTTCGTCGCTGGAGCGCCATTTCCCGTCTTTGTTGCCTTCTTTTGTGCTTCTTTCTTTCTCGACATCGCTCTCGTTGTCACGTGGGCCCGCAGAGACGCATTGGCGGCCTATCGCCAAACAGAGAGCGAACCCTAGAGCCTGTCTTTTTGATGACTTCCTCTGCTCACCAGAACCCGGAAGGTCCGACATTAACTTACAACTGGCGCTCGAATAGACGTTCATCCGCGCGCTTGCAATTGTGCTTGCTCCTTTGTAGCTGTTCTGGCTTGCTGCGTTTGGAGCGCATTGGGAGGAACTGCTCTATGAAGCCATGACCCTGGTGCATCAGGGCAAGCAAGCCGAAGCTCAAAGCCGTGTGTACATGCATTGGTGGCGGATGCATCAGTCCTGTTTTCCGGGGTGGTCGGCGTCGATGGCGCGGAACCACTGTGGCGTGTCCCGTGAAACACGGGCTTGGCCCCAAACCACCCCGTCCTCAATTCCGAACCCACAGCCTCAACGACGCTACGGGTTACTTATCAGCAACACGTAGACGAGACTCCATGAACGCGATTTACGCCTCCGTGTACGGCCTTTTTGCACGGAGATTTGGGTTTCGGACCACTGAGTTTTCCGATTTCACCACTGAGACGGGTAAAACATGCCTTTGGATTGTGACTGGGACCGGATCACCGGTCTCGGTCACAACCCAAGGAGGAATCATGGAAGCAACGATCCGCCCGTCCATCAAGTCGGTCACTTTCGCAACTGCGGTCAGCCTGGCAGGACTTGCCCTTGCCAGCGCGAGCGTCATGTACATAGCCGGAATGTTCGGCCTGTCGCATGCGTTCGCCTCACAGATCGTAAGTGCAATAGAAGTTGGCGGGATTGCCCTCGCCATCGTGATGGGGGTGCTTTCTGGCGGCATAGCAGCGGCAGTTATCGCGACAGCGCGCTGGGCGATCCTCCGATGGGGTAAGCGGGCAGCGATCGCGTAGCCGCAGCAACGACGGAACCGAAACTGCGCATGAGCGTCAGGAACGGCGATAAGCCATTGCTCCTCGTTGCGATGATGCTGTCCCTGGCTCATGCTTGCCGGATTCATCGTCGGTTTCCAAACGGACATCGCGATTCAATCCGAATCGCTTCAGCCTGTGTCCCCTGAAGCTGGCCTTACCTGGCTATCTGCGCTGGGACGGATTCTCGCTGCAAATGTACCCGCCTTGTGTCTCCTGTTTTCCGGCGTCATTACCGGGGGAGCCTCGACGCTGATCGCGTGGCCACTTACAGCAATCTACATCGGCTCCACGATGCGCCTCGGGCGGACCCACATGGGAATTGGTGAGGTGGTGGCCTCGATTTGGATTTATGCACCGGTCGAATTTCTAGGCCTTCTGCTCGGCGCCGGGGCTGGCCTCATTCCCGTCGTCGCCGCTATCCGGTCAGCTCTTTCCCCTTCTGAGGAGGCAGGACCGCTGCGGCAGTATGTCGCAAAGTTTCCATTGGCCCTGAAGATGTTCGGAATTGCTTGGGTCCTTGTCCTTGCCGCAGCCCTTCTCGAAGCCACAGTTCTAGCTACAAAAGGATTCGCCCCATGACGTCATATTCGTTGAGTGTGGAACAGCCGGCCGGAGATAAGCCCTCTCGGAGGCCGCGAAGAAATACGTCTCCTCTTGTTTGGTTGTGTTGCGCCGGGGCACTTTTGGGGCTCCTGCTGTTGAGGAGTCAACAGCTTCACAGAATCGTAGCAGGACAAGTAGCGCAGACTGATGCCGCTAGGGCGATTAGCGATCCTGCAGTTACCGAGCTCGCGGTGAATGTGGGGTTCTACGTCGGAGTCGTCCTCTCAACACTACTTTCGACGCTGTACTTTTCGCTGACATCCATCTCCGAGAGCACCTTCTTTCCCGGGCTAGAGCGTGGAGGACTCCGTTTCCGAGTCGGGCTACTGGGGTGCACCGCAATCGTGTCCATCCTGGGAGTCCAGCTAGTCAGCCTTCTATTGACGCTTGCATCCCCGAAGGACCACTGGGCGACATTCGTATACGTGGTCCTCGTAGGGGCATGCTCGCCCTTCATGTTCCGAAAGCAGTGGTCGAGCTCTTCCTCCAAAACGACTGCGGCCATTTTCGCAGCCTCTCTCGCAACGGCCGCGGTTTCTCTAGCCCTCTGAATCCTAGAAAGGGTCCGACATTGATTTACTCATTAACGATTCGAACCATCGCCACCATTCTCGTACTCGCGTGTCTCGTTGGCAGTATCGTCGTGGGGCTCCTTCACGACCAAGAACTCCACTCCTTGCGTGGACGTCCTCGGCCCTTGGAGCAATCTCCCTGTTGACAGTGCTCGCAACAAAACGAAACCCCAAGCGCGACGCGGTTCTGTTCATCATCAGCGGGATGGGTGGCGGCGTGTTCATTGCAGCCGCGAAGGTGGGCTTTCCGGGCACGCTTCCGATATGGCTCTGGACGATAGGCACCATCTGTATCGGAACCGTGGCCCTCATCGTCGACGCGGAGTCTGCCCAAAGCAAATCCGTCAATCGTCTCTAGGCACCGGCATGGGAAGTCTGAGAGCCGCTTACAAATTTTCGGGAGTGCGCATATTGGCGGTCACGGGATGGCCAATATCCATTCGAACACTCGTGGCGCTTGGAGTGGCTAGCGGGATTGCGCTGGTCGGTGCTGTTTTAGCTGGATCGCTATTCGTGATGCGGCTGCTGCAGGAGGCGTCATCGCTCGACGGCGCGGGTACCCATGCGGGCAGCGCTGCAACGACGGCAATCCTCCTGTTGGCACTCGCCGTCTGCGCCTATATCTCCGTCGGTGCGCTCGCAAGGGAAGCACTCAGCAGCCGGAGATTTGCAGTCCGGTTCAATCCAAACAGGGAGCTCTTCCGGGCGACCGATGTTTCAATGCACCATGTGTTCCTGGCCGAGGCAGTTCCTCGGGCCGGCATCTTGCTTGGTTTGTCGGGCGCCGTCTGCACCGCGGCATGGGTTGTTGTGCAAGAGCAAGGTGGAAGCGGAGGCCCATTGGCACTGACCCTCTTAGCTGCCCCGTTCGCCGTCGCTGCGTCCTGGCTTGCCTGGAGTTCCAAGCTGGCCGCAACTGACCCTCGCGTCCCGAGTCTGGCAGCGGGGTGGACAGTCTTCGCCGGGGGCTGTCTCCTGGCCGCTTTCCTAGGCGCCATCCTCGCCCGAGGACTGCAGTCACTGACCTCGACACCTCCCGGGTTTGACTTGGAACTCAACGCAACCGACGAGGAAGGCGGCTGGATCGCGACGGCGGTGGCGGTCGCCGTCGTCGTGCTTTCCTTTCTCACACTCCGGAACGTTGGGGCGATCCGGAGCCAATCGTTTCCGGTAACCGCCCGGATTCCGCCGCGCGTCAGGGAGTCCGTATGGAAGACGACGACGCCGGTCGCCATGCTCTGGCGGGTCCTCACAGTCAATCTCGTCAGGGACAAGTCGTTTGTCCTGTTCCGTGGAATCGGAATCTGCCTGCTTCTGGCTGCCGCCACTGCGATCGGCTTTCGGGTGGGCGGGATCGGGCCGGAATTCCTTCGGGAGATCCCCGGAATTCAGAACGCGGCCGCCTGCATCGTTTTCATGGTTGGAGTTGTCGGGAATGAACTCCTGTGCAAGGCGAACAATCCCATCGGACTTCTTCCGCAGCTGAGGTACAGCTGGGAATCCGGGTTCGGCCTCAATTCTCTTGCATGGGGTGTGACCCTGAGTCAGTCTGTGCTGCTGGCGCTGCTTGCGGCACCAGCGATCGGAATTATTGTCTGGGCTGCG
The DNA here is from genome assembly GCF_040702485.1 of Arthrobacter sp. NPDC080031. NCBI lineage: Bacteria > Bacillati > Actinomycetota > Actinomycetes > Micrococcales > Micrococcaceae > Arthrobacter > Arthrobacter sp. NPDC080031. The sequence continues at coordinate 11,426 of NZ_JBFBLA010000038.1, read as the reverse complement.
GCAGGCGCCCTGCCCGTGGAAACCCTCCTGATTCCGTTGTCGATTGCGGGCAGCAACATCATTGGGAACGCCTACAGCAAGGTCAAAGTCAGGCAGGCCGACGGCTCGATGGAAATGTCCCTGGCGGCAGCGTTCATTGGTTTGCTGCTTGCAGTTCCGGTGCTCGGGCTTCTCCTCATTGGCGATGCCCCTGCAACCATTGCCGCCGCCACTTACACGGCTCTTCTCACTGGAGGTGCAAAGATTTGCCTGCAACGCAGAATTCTCTCCCACAAATAGTCTTTGACCGCGTGTTTGCCGGATATTCCGCCGAACGTCCCGTCTACGAAAACGTGTCCTTCGCTTTCACCGGACCCGCCCTGATCCATTTGCAGGGAAAGAACGGATCCGGAAAATCGACCTTCGTAGAACTGGCCAGTGGCTATCTGTCTCCGTGGGCCGGAACGGTCCTCGTCAATGGAGCGAGCGCCGATGACCCTGGAAGTAGGAACAGACGGAGGGTGTGCCGGTCCGAAGCGGCGCTTTTCGCTCAGATGACCGCCCGTGACCACCTTGTGTTTGCCTGTATTGCCCGAGACGTCGATTCTGGTCCCGAAATACTGCGGGCGACCCAGCTGGGTATGGAACCGTGGCTAGGCGAGAACGCGGGGAACCTGTCCACAGGGAATGTGCGCAAACTCTGGTACGTCATGAACACCGTCGGCCAGTTCGATTGCGTGGTGCTGGATGAACCGTTCAACGGGACTGACACCGAGGGTGTTGCCTACATGGTTGACGAGATCAGGCGCTGGGCGGAGTCCAAGCTCGTGGTTATCGTGACCCATTCACTCCCGGACTTGCTCCCGGAAGCGGCTACCGTCCGGCTTGAGGATCTCAAGTCGCAACCCGTTGGCGGTCTGGACGCAGGAAGCTTGGGGGCGAAATGAGAATCGTGGTTGATGGTGTCGGTGCGAGCTACGGCGCAAAGGAAGTGCTCCGGGACATTTCCTTTACTTTGAACCCCGGAGAGATAGTCGGGCTCGTTGGTCCTAATGGACATGGCAAGACCACCTTGATGAAGCGAATGCTCAACCTGATTCCTGGAACCGGTGAGACGACGTTCGACGGGAAACCCTATCGAATCCTGACACGACCCCAGCTGTCGGTGGGATCACTGCTGTCCACGGAAGCTTTTCACCCTGGTCGGTCGGCTATGAACCATCTTCGGATGATCGGGGCGGCTTCTGGCATATCAAAACGAAGTGCCGCGTTTGCCCTCGACCGGGTGGGCCTAAGTGAGTATGCAACGAAGTCGCCCGCTTCCTACTCGATGGGGATGAAGCAACGCCTGGCCCTCGCAGCGGCACTGATGAGCGAGCCCCAGGTGCTGATCCTCGACGAACCCATCAATGGGTTGGATGTGGACGGTGTTCGTTGGTTTCGGGACACAATCCGCAGCTTGGCGGGGGAGAGCAGAACAATTTTGCTTTCGACGCATATTTTGAGCGAGCTAGAAAAGCTGGCGGACCGCATCTTGGTTCTGCGCGGTGGGGGTCTCCGGGCTGATTGTCCGATGGAAGAACTCAAGACAACGGTTTCAGGGCCAACGGTCACGGTCGAAGTGGACCGTCCCCGCGAGTTCGCCGCTCGTTTGCGCGCTGAGGGCGGCTTGAGTGTGATCTTCAAGGGGGAGTCCCTGGTCATCGACGGAATGACGCCCAGAGACGTGGGTGCCCTGGCGAACAAGCTTGGCTTCACGCTCTTTGAACTATCAACGACGCTTCGCACTTTGGAGGACGGATACAACGACATCGTGTTCGGCGGAGTCCTTGAATGTCAGCGCCGGGGATCTGGGGGTAAGCCGTGAGGGACGCAATGCGCTACGAATGGGTCCGGCTGATTACAACTCGTGGGTTCTACGTGCTGACCGCTGCGACGATTTTGGTATCGGTCCTGTTCAGTTGGGCGATGTCTCTGATGATCGCCAACATGGCTCCAGAAATGACCGCCCGGGCAGCTGTCGAGGCGGCAACGGTGGCAGCTACCCGTTCTCCTTTGGTGCTCCTCGCGGCGGGCCTTCTTGGGGTCTTCTCTTTTGGGCAGGAGAAGCGATACGGGACGCTTTGCCTGGCACTGCTGGCGATGCCGCAACGGAGCGCCCTGTTCGCGGCCAAGGTGGTGATGACGTTGTCGGTAACAACGACGTGGACGACCGCGTCCACCTTGATGTCCGTGATTGTTTCGAATGCTGTCCTGGGGAGCTCGAACCTCCTCGAATCCGACCCCAGGGTTCTGCTTGGCTGTTTGGTTCTAGCGAACGGATGGGCTCTTCTCGGCGTTGGAACAGGACTCCTGTTGCCCCGAACGGGCGCAGTGGCGTTGCTAGTAGCCGGATCGGCGCTGGTAGAACCTCTCCTGGGCCATCTGCTGGAAAGAATCGAGATTTGGGGAACATCCGCGGCCGCGTTTCTCCCGTTCAGGGCAGGATCGTCCCTCATCAGTCTCACTGATCCAGCACTCGCCTCGATAGTCGCGGAGACTGTTCCTCGCCTGCCGGCTCTAGTCGGCGGCGGATTGTTCTTCTTGTACGTGGCGGTTCTCCTAGCAGCGAGCTACAGGAAGGGACTCGTCAAAGCGCAGTAATTAGTCGATCGCTCGACGCTAGGGATCCGCGGACGGATCTCACGCAACCAGCCGCATCGTTCCTCGAGGGAGTGGCAGCTATCACCGTTCATCGGGGCCGTGTCAGACGGCACAGCGGTTTTGAGGATGCCAGGACACCCTGCCGGTTGGCGGTCTGGACGCAGGAGGCTTGGGGGCGAAATGAGAATCGTGGTTGATGGTGTCAGTGCGAGCTATGGCGCTAAAGAGGGTCCTTCTAAGATCGAATGGAGTGGGGAATGAGACGTTTGAGAATTGCTCTTGTCGGGGCGTTGACCATGGCGCTGTTATTGACCGGTATTAGCCCAGGGTTAGCAGTGCCGAAGGAGTCATACAGTGGCCTGAAGCTCACGTCGGAAACTGTCGAAACAAGATTCGGGGCGATTGACCCGTCTATGACCCTGGCCGATCAAGCGCGCGTTCTTTTTCCGGGTGAACCGAAAATGCAATTCACTTTTATTAGTCAGGCCATGGCCGTAGATCTTCGGACAACTGGCGCTGGAACAAACATCAATCCTCGCGCACTACCGATTGTGCTCGCTCCCTTCGTAGCCGTTCTGGCGCGCTGCGTTTGGGGCGCATTAACAGGCGCTGTCGTTAACGAAGTAATCACTTTGGTTCATCAAGGCAAGCAAGCGGATGCTCAAAGCCGCGTATATGCCTTGGTTGGTGGATGCATCGGTTCTGTTTTTCCTCCGTTTCTCAAGCCTCTGGCTCAACGGGTCCAAAATGAGCTTGCTGGTGCAGTTTTATGGGTGATCGTTCAACTTGGTCCGAAGAGGTAACGGATGGACAGTTCGAATGGTCCAAGCGAAAAAGTGTGGATGTCACGCTTCGGAAGGGCTGGGCTCTTGACGATCATCCTGATGCTTGTCAACAACAGTTGGTGGACTGGCAGAAATTCAGTTCGGGAGGCACTTACGGTCGCCCTGGCTTTTGCCTTATCCCTTGGCTTCGTAGCCCTATCTGACGTTGCAAGCCGCTGGCTCCGGTCCCGGCAGAAAAGGTGAATTGGGTGTCCATTGATCTCGGGCGCGGAGGACGCAGCCACTGGCTACGAAACGCAAAGCGTCTTTCCACCCTGATCGTGGCTCTGCTTGGCTTGACTGCTTGCCGTGCTGGTCCTGTCGCAACGCCCAATGATGTCTCGGCCGTCAAAGAAGATCTGATGAAGCTGCGCGGAACCAACGGCCTCGTAAGGATGCCCGGGTCAGCCTCCCCCGAAAAAGGGTCGGTCCATGGGACGTATCTTGCCGCGAGACTCCTCGACACCAGATTTTCAGAGTTCGCAAACGAACAGACCCGGGACGAACTGGAACGGGTCCTGAGGGAGCCCGGATAGTGATCATTCTGAATCAGGAAGAAGTGCTCAGCTGGTATTCGGGGGAGATTTATGGGCAACCTTCTGCTGCGCTTGCCAGCCTGGTACCCCACAGCTTTCCCGCCTTTGCCCGCGTCATGAATCCGGTGAGGACCTCCAAAGGCCAACGTCTGCGATGGTCGGTCATTGCGGGCAGCGCGATGACCGTCGACAGCGAAACCCAATGGAGTGAGATCGTTTCGATAGTCAACCCTGATCCGAACGAATACTACGAACCGGAGACTGGCACCATAGACAGCTCAATTGCTCTTCGGCTGTCCGCGGTCTTGGCCAAGCACACTCAATCTTCCGCTTTCACTTTCTTGGCCTGGGAAGGCTACGACTCTCTGCTGGAAGCGGTACGCGAGAGTCCAACCATCACAATTGGCGAGCAGAGGGTCATGCATGTCAGGAGCGGAAGCATTGAGCTTGCTCTCGAACCGATCGATTTTCCGCCGACCCGAATTGCCATGAATTGGATACCGGACGATGGCGCCTGGTTTGTTGGGAACGACATTTACGCGAGATCAGTCTTCGTTGGAGGTTCGGTCGCGGCGGTCGCTGCGGTGCTGAGTGCCCCCGGCCTAGAGGCTTACCTTGTTCGCCCGAGGCAGACCGTGGTTCCGGAGGACTGACTGCGCCGTCCGACTTTCGCGAAAAAGGGTCTCGGCGCCGAAGGGCCTGCCGCTTTTACTTGGTCTCCGTTGCGATCGCTGCAACCGTCCTTGCAATAGCCCTGGCCACAAGGCTGCGTCCGAAACGTGATGCCATCCTTTTCGCAGTCAGCGGCCTACGTAGCAGCGTGTTTCTGGGAGCCTCGACTGTTGGATTTCCTGGTTCGCCTTCGAACTGGCTCTCTGGACTATTGGGTCGATGGCCATCGCCACGCTTGTTCTCGTCGCGGATGCCGAAGAAGCCCGGATAAACCCCGCTGACCCCGGCGACCACGAACCCGCGCCAGCCATCCCTTAGTGCCCCAAACTCCGGGCGAAGCGCGCGACGGCGTCTTCCGGCGTCGGGACTGGTCCGAAGACTTCCGCCTGACGCGTGGTGTCCGCGACGTATCTGCCCGTCTCGAACCAGCCGAGCATGGAGCTCATGTCCTTGACCATCGGGACGAACGGTCCCATCACCGCGCCTAGCCCGTTGACAAACCAGGCGGGCATCGAGCGGACACTGACAGGTCCGCCCGCAAAAGTCGAAGCGATGTCCGCAACCTCCTGCATGCTGACCGGCCGGTCCCAGCCGATGTCGATCCGTTCGCCGTCGGCGACATCGGCGTCGACCGCTGCCGCGAGGTATCCGGCGAGGTCGGAGGTGAGGACGAAGGTCAGCGGGATGGTCTTGGTGCCGAACCATGTGAGGCGCTTCTTCTCGAACGGGTCGCCACCCATCCTGGTGACCTGGTCGAGGAACGCGCCGGGGCGAAGGGCGACAAACGGAACCTCAAGTGCCTCCAGCTTGTCCTCGCTGAGCTTCTTGTGCCAGAAGTGCGGAACACCCGGTGTCTGGTCCGCGGTGAGGATGCTGACCAGGACAAACCGCCGGACGCCGGCCCGGTGCGCGGCGATGGCGAGGTTGGTGTTGCCCTCGGTGTCGATCTCCAAAGCCCGCTTGTCGCGGCGGGTATACCCGGCGGCAGAGCTGATCACAGCGTCGGCTCCCGTCATCGCAGCGATGAGGGAATCTAGGTCCAGCATGTCGCCGCGGGCAATCTCGACACCTTTTGCCTCAAGCTTGCTTGCATCCGAGCTTGGCCGGACCAAAGCCCGGACACTCTTGCCCCTCGCGAGCAGTTCGTCGACCACTTTGCCGCCCACGTGGCCGGTGGCGCCGACGACGAGGACCGGTTTGGCGTCAGTCATAGGATGCTCCTTCGTTCGGGCTTTGTGCTGGCGGTGTTACCCGTCGGAAGGTCGTGTAGCTCAGGCTGAGATCCACCTCGAATATATCGCGCCCGGGGTTGCCCGGCGAGAGCGGTCGGCAACCGCAGGGACATCTTTAAGGACCGATGAAGGATCCCGATCCGTGGCTGCGCTGTCCAAGGACGGCGCTCACACCAGTCCCTCCCCAATTTCCCGCCCGATCCGCCGCAACAGTTCCGCCGACAACACAGGATCCTTCGAGGAGTCCCGGTCCGTGTAGTCCGCCAGCGTGTAGACGCGCGAAAGCGACATCTCGGACCACCGCTCCTGCGCCAGCAACGAGCGGCCCGCGACGCCGATGATCGGCCGGGTGCCCGAGCGGCGCGCGACGGCGGCCGGCAGCTTTCCTGCCAATGTCTGCTCGTCGATGCTGCCCTCGCCGGTAATGACGACGTCGCAGCTCCTCTTCCGTGTGTCGAAGTCCAGGAGGTCCAGGAAGTAGTCAGCTCCGGAGACTTGGGAAGCGCCTAGCAACAGGCACGCGAAGCCGATCCCCCCGGCGCTCCCGGCGCCAGGATGCTCGGCAAAGTAAGACGCATCCTCAAACCCAGCCGAAGCAAGCACAGAGACAAAGTGCGCCAGACCGGCGTCGAGCGCTGCGACATCCTGAACCGAAGCGCCCTTCTGGGGACCGAACACCGCAGGCGCACCGTCGGGCCCGCACAGCGGGTTGTGTACGTCGCTCGCAACAATCAGTTCCATATCGGCCAGCCAGGGGAGCGACGCCCCGAGAGCCGAATGAACAAGGCCAAGATTCCGCCCGTTGCCCTCCAAAGAAAGTCCGGAAGCGTCGAGGAAGCGGAAGCCCAGAGCGGTGAGCATGCCCATTCCTCCGTCGGTGCTGGCGCTGCCTCCGAGCGCCAGCACGATCCGCGCCGGCCTCAGCGAAAGGGCAAAGAGAACGGCTTCGCCAAACCTGCGGCTCGACGCATCAAGCGGCAAAAGGCGCCCGTCCGGCAACAGGCCCAAACCGCAAGTGTTCGCTACCTCCACAACAGCAGTGACGTCGTCGAACGCGATGCTCGCCTGGACGGGCTGGGCGGTCGGGCCCGGGACCACCAAAGCACGGCGGCCGAAGCCGGAGGTGACGGCGGCATCGACGCTGCCGTCACCTCCGTCCGCCAGGGGCAGCAGCTCACACCGGACCGCTCCAGCGGAACGGAGCCCTGCCGCCAGGGCGTCCGCGACCTCGCCGGCAGTGAGGCTGCCTTTGAACTTGTCGGGCGCGATGAGGACGGCCTTGGCGGCGGTTGCGTTACTCATATCAGATGGATTCCGAATAGGCGCGGTGGCGATCGGCGGGCTGAAAGGGCTCGACGGCGGCAGCCGGCGCCGGCGCCTCCGGTACCTCAACCGGCTCCACAACATCGCCGGCGAAGACGCGGCGGACGCGGTCGGCGTCGAGGGTGCGGTCCCACCACGCGATGAACAGGGTGGCGACGGCGTTGCCGGTGAAGTTCACGAGGGCGCGGCACTCGGACATGAACTTGTCGATACCGAAGATGAGCATGATGCCCGCGGCCGGGATCGTGCCGATGGTAGCCAATGTGGCAGTCAGGGCGATGAAGCCCCCGCCTGCGACGCCCGCAGCACCCTTGGACGTAAGCAGCATGATGGCGATGAGGCCCAACTGCTGGCCGATGCTCAAGTGCGTGTTGGTGGCTTGGGCGATATACACGGCGGCCAGGGAAAGGTAGATCGCGGCGCCGTCGAGGTTGAAGCTGTAGCCGGTGGGAACAACGAGCCCAACCGTCTCCTTCTTGACCCCCGCATGCTCGAGTTTCCGCATCAAGCCCGGCAGGGCCGGTTCGGCGGTCGAGGTGCCCAGGATGATCAGGTATTCCTCTTTGAAGTGCCGGATCATCCTGAAGATGTTCAGCTTCAGGAACGCCATGACGGAGCCGAGGACCACCACCACAAAGAGGATCGACGTGATGTAGAACAGCGCGATCAGCCCGCCCATGCTGGTCAGGGAGGACACGCCGTACTTGCCGACTGCGAAGGCCATGGCACCGAAGGCGCCCAGCGGCGCGGCCTTCATGATGAAACCCAGGATCTTGAACATCACGCCGGTGAGCCGCTGCACGCCGTCGAGCACGGGGGCACCAAGCTTGCCCATAGCGTTCAACGCGATGCCGAAGACGACCGCGATGAAGATGATCTGGAGAATATCGCCTGCAATGAAGGGCTGGACGAGGCTCGTAGGGATGATGTTGCTCAGGAATTGCCACCATTCCTGGTGCGCGCCGGCGTCGATGAGCTTGGCCGCGGCATCAGTGGTTTTGATGGTGCTGGCAGTAGCGTTGACGCCTTCGCCAAGCCGGAAGATGTTGATCGCCACCAGGCCGAATACCAGCGCACAAATGGTGCCGACCTGGAAATATGTGAGGGCCTTCAGGCCCGTCATTCCGACCTTCTTCAGGTCCGCGACGCTCGCAATCCCGCCCACGATAGTCAGGAAGACGATCGGTCCGATGAGCATCCTCATCGCATTGACGAACGTGGTCCCGATCGGTTCCATGGCGATGCCCGCAGTCGGTGCGAGCCATCCGAGAAGGACGCCAATGAGAATGGCGGTCAGAACCCAGAAATACAGTTGCCGATACCAGCGGGTCTTGGGTGCCGGAGCTGCGCCGGCTTTGTTGATGTGTTCCATGATTCCTACCTCATTGTGGGATGTCTCTGGAGATGGTCTTGGTGTTGCGAGCGTTGGGAGGGGACTTCCGCGTACGACGGCGGCCGGCCAGCCGCCGTCGTACGTCACCGCAGGCCGGCGCTAAGCGGCGTCCCGAGGGCCCCGACGCGAGCTTGCGAGTGTTGGGAAGGGACCTCCGCGGTGTGGCTAAGTGCCTTGATGATCGCCTCGGTGACGTCGTCCGTGTTGGCCTCGCCGCCGACGTCGCGGGTCAAGAACCCGGCGGCTGTTGTCTGCTCGATGGCGGCCTCCACCAGGCGGGCCTCTTCATGGAGGCCGAAATGGTCGAGCATCAGGGCGGCGCTGGCGATGGCGCCGATCGGGTTGCTGATGCCCTTGCCTGCGATGTCCGGCGCGGATCCGTGGACCGGCTCAAACATCGACGGGAAGCGGCGCTCCGGGTTCAGGTTGGCGCTTGCGGCAAGGCCGAGGCTGCCGGCGAGTGCCGAGCCGAGGTCCGAGAGGATGTCGGCGTTCAGGTTGGACGCGACCACCACTGACAGTTCCTCGGGGTGGAGGATGAACTTGGCGCTCATGGCGTCGACCAGGACGCTCTCGGTCTGCACGTGCGGGTAATCGAGGGCGACTCGCTGGAAGGTTTCGTCCCAGAGGACCATGCCGTACTGCTGGGCGTTGGACTTGGTGACGGACGAGACCTTCTTGACCGTGCGGGTCCGTGCGAGATCGAAGGCGAAGCGCATGATCCGCTCGCAGCCTTTCTCGGTGAACAGTGCGGTCTGTAGCGCTACTTCGTTGCCGGGGCCGCGGCCGCTCAGGTTGCGGCCGCCGAGTCCGGCGTATTCGCCTTCGCTGTTTTCGCGGACAACGATCCAGTCGAGCTCGGTGTTGTCGGCTTTGCGGAGTGGGGACTGGATGCCGGGGAGGAATTTGACCGGTCGGATGTTGGCCCACTGGTCGAAGTTCTGCGTGATGTTCAGGCGCAGGCCCCAGAGGCTGATGTGGTCCGGGACGTTCTCCCATCCGACTGCTCCGAAGTAGATGGCGTCGAAGTCCTTGAGGGCGTCCAGGCCCTTGGGGTCCATCATCTGGCCGGTCTTCTCGTAGTAGCCGCAGCCCCACGGGAACTCGGTCCATTCGAAGGCGAACTTGCCGTTGGAGTTCGCGGCCAGGGCGTCCAGGACGCGGCGGCCTGCGGAGACAACTTCCTTGCCGACGCCGTCTGCGGGGATCGATGCGATGCTGAATTTCTGGGTGGCGCTCATGCCTAGCTCCTCGTTGAGTTTGTTGGCAGAGTCACACTGCCTTCCTCTTCAAGTAGACGGGCGGCGGGTAGGCGGCGTCCAAGACTTAGTTTTGATCCGGCTGATAGGTAGGGCCTATTGGTTTGACTGGCTGTTGGTGTGCTCGATGAGCTCCGTAGCGACTTTCAAGAACGCTTTGGCCGCGGGCGTGAGGTTGTCCTTGCGGCTGAGGACCGCGACGTCCAAATGACTCACCGGTTCGATAAGCATTGTGCGTAGCCCCGCTTTGTGCGCGGTGGGAGCCCACGACGACGGCATCACCGCGTGCCCGACACCCGCCAGAACCAGGGGCAGGATTGAGGTCCGGTGGGCGACTTCGACGACGATCTCCACCTCGACGCCGTGTGCCAGGGCATCATCCACGAGCCAACGCATGAGGGAGCCGCGTTGGCTGGCAATGATGCGCTGGCCTCCGAGATCCTCGCGTTGGATGGCCGTTTGCTCGGAGCCAAAGACGTCGGCCTGCGGATTGACGATCAGAATGAGCGGTTGTTTTTCGAGTTCGAGGACCTCGACGCCTGGAACCAGGATTGGCGTAGGGGAGCCGGACAGTCCGATCTCGGTGCTGCCGGTCCGGACTGATTCGATCACTTCTTCGGGAGTGAACGCAGCACTGACGTTGAGCCGGACCGCGGGGTAGGCCTTGGTGAAGGCCGCGATCATGGACGTGAGCGGCTCGATACCGGGGGAAGGCATGGTGATGATATCGAGGTGGCCACTTCTGATTCCGCGCAGTGACTGGACCGCGGATTGCGCGGCGTCGAGATCCCGCATGACGAGGCGCGCCGGGCCGATGAGCTCCTTGCCGGCTTCGCTGAGCACGGCCCTGCGGCCGATGCGGTGGAACAGCGGAACGCCGAGCTCCTTCTCGAGGCTCGCGATGGTCTGCGAAAGCGAAGGCTGGGCGATAAGCAAATGCTCGGCAGCGCGGTTGAAACCGTCGTGGTCGACGACGGCGAGGAAGTACTTCAGTTTTCGCGTGTCCACGGTGCGGCTCCTCCGGCTGGGCGGTCTTCCGAAACGATCGATAGCCTACGCCTATCAGAGCATCGAGCGACGGCCGGGCTGTCTGGTGTCTCTCTCTGGCCCGCCCGAAAAAATCCGGTTCCTCCCCAAGATTTTTCGCCCGGGCGCGGTTCTCGGGCCTAATAATGTCAGTGGTCCCTGCGAGGCTTTTCTTATGGCAGGGAACCGGGGAACACAGCTGATTGGAACGGCCGCGCCGTCCGGCGGCGCGGGTCCGCATGTAGCTGTCCCGGGCGACCAGGTGCGGGACCTGATCGATGCCGTTGCTTCGTTCCGGCCCGACGCCGCCGGCACCGAACCTGGCGACCGTGCCGAATTGATCGACCTCTTGCGTGCCCTTGAGGATCTGAAGTCCGCGGCCGCCGCTGCGCAGGCGAGGATCGCGGTCGCGTTCGATGCCGCCCAGCGCAGCGCCGACGCAGCCGCAGGCGTGCCCGCCGAGGAACGCGGACGCGGCGTCGCCGCGCAGGTGGCCCTGGCCCGGCGGGAATCCCCCGCCCGCGCCTCCCGGCTCCACG
>NZ_JBFBLA010000037.1:0-45109 GCF_040702485.1 Arthrobacter sp. NPDC080031 | reverse complement strand
ACCGGCCCCAGCACAATACGTCGGGATCAACCTGCCCGAGACCAAAACACCCCAAAAACTAGCCCAGTGACTCCACACAGCTTGACAATTTCCGAGCGTCCGGCCAAACACCCACACAAGTGAGCGAGCGTCGGGAGATGAGAGTCAAGGGCGGGTTTCCAGCGGCGGGGCAGCGAAAAACGGTCCGGTTCCCCGTCGCGAACCGGACCGGGCGTATATGCTCAGTTTTGCCGGCTCGCTGACCGCGGGCGGAGTTCGATCTCGCGCAAAGGAACCACATGGCCCACGCTGAAAACGAAGTCTCGATCAACCGCACCGCAAACGACGTCTACGCCTTCCTGGCGGACGGACTGAACAATAAGCTGTGGCGTCCGGCCGTCAAGACTGTCGCCCTCGCAAGCGGCGAAGCGGGCAACCAGGGTGCCGTCTACTCCCAGACGATGGCTGGCCCCGGCGGCCGCACGATCGCCGGCGACTACAAAATCATCGCGGCCCAGCCGGGCAAGCGACTCGATTTCCAGGTCATTGCCGGGCCCGCCCGCCCGACCGGATCCTTCACCCTGGACGAGAACAACGGGAGCACGACCGTACGCTTTGCCTTGGATCTCCAGCCCAAGGGCTTCATGAAGCTCATGGGGTCGATGATCACCAAGACCATGGAGTCGGAAGTCGGACAACTCGGGCAGTTGAAGTCCGTGCTTGAGGCGCAGTCCGCCTGACGCCACCCGCGAAAGCCCGCGACTGAAAAGGCACCCGCGAAAGCCCGCGGGCTTCTTCACCCTTCCGAAGCCGCGAACACGTTCCGGAATACCTTCGTCGTCTCGGAGCTGAAGAGCACGAATTCGACGAGTTCCAGCCCACTGGAGCTTTCGGCGTCGAACCGGCGGACGGCGTCGAGCGCCACTGTGGCGACCTCAAGCGCGTCCCAGCCATAGATCCCGGCGCTGATTGCGGGGAACGCGACGGAACGCGCCGCCAGGGACGCTGCGACTTTCAGGCTTTCGCGGAAACAGGACGCCAGCAGTTCCGGATCGTTCTGGCCCGCGTGCCGGTTGGGACCCACGGTGTGGATCACCCATCGGGCAGGCAATTTGAACCCCGGGGTGGCCACGGCTTGGCCCACCGGCAGTCCGTGCGGGTAGCGCTCGCGCACCTCCATGCACGCGGCCAGGAGCTCCCTGCCCGCGGCGCGGTGGATCGCGCCGTCCACTCCGCCGCCGCCCATCAACGATGAGTTGGCAGCGTTGACGATCGCATCGACGTCGCGCGTGGTGATGTCACCTTGCAGGATTTCGAGCCGCATGGCGCCAGTCTTGCACGACACTCCTGCGGATGCACCAAAGTGGGGTAATTTGTGCCCATGGACATCACCACGGCTGAAGGCTGGGGAGCCGCGATCTATGTCTGGATCATCCCCATGGTGGTGGGCGACGCGATTTTCCCGCCCATCCCGTCCGAGATGCTGGTGATCACAGGTGGCGCACTGGCCGCGGAGGGCCGGGTCAACCTGTGGCTGGTGGGTTTGATGGCCGCCGTCGCCTCTTGGCTGGGCGACATTATCGTTTTCCAGCTCTTCAAGCGCCGCTTGGGACATGTCCTGGACCGCTGGGCCTGGGGCCGCAAAGTCCATCAGGGCATCCACCGGGCCATCGCCAGGGCGGGGCGCTCCTCCACGTACGGCGCGATCATCGGCGCCCGGTTCGTCCCTGGTGGGCGGCTTGCTGCGTCGGCCGCGTCCGGGATCGCCGAGGTTTCTTCCCGCGGTTTCAGCCTCTGCGCCGGATTGGGCGGCCTGTTGTGGGCCACGTGGCAAGCCGGGCTGGGTTACTTTGCGGGCTCGACGACGAAGCTTCCGTTCTGGGCGAGCTCACTGATCGGCGTCGGCGTGGGGCTGCTGATCGGCGTCGTGGTTGGCGTGATCGTCACTCGTCGCCGGGGCGACCGCTCGCCGGTGGACGAACCGGGCGACCCACCGCACCTTTAGGCGCCCTTTCGGCAGGCAGTGCCGTCACGCCAGGCGGTTTTTTGCGGTACCGTCCGTCGTTGTGCCGCGAGTTTCAGGGGGTATACGCCGTCGACGTCCGCAAAAAGCTGCAGGGCGTGACGCGTTTCCCCGACGTCGGGCTCAGACCGGCGACCATTTCCGCCGCTTGCGGCGAAGAACGTAAAGGTTCCCAGTGAGCGCTACACGTTCGACGGCGTCGCGCATCATGGCTGCCGAAGCGCGCGCCTCGCTGTTCTCACCCGGGTAGTCGCGGGGCTCCACCAGGAAGCGGAGACTGATTTGGGCGACGCCGCCAACAATGTCCAGCTGACTGGATTCGACATGATGACGCGTTTCCAGGGCCTCAAGCGCAGCGGCCATTACGGACTCCGGCGGATTGCCTGGCTTGAGCCCGGTGATCTTCAACTTGGTCTGGAACGACGGCATCCATCAACCCTAAACGCTCTCTCACAAACAAGCCCTTCGGGCCGCACGCTCGCCCACATGATGTGAGCGAGCGTTTCCAAAAACACCGACATATGTGAGCGAGCGTTTCCAAAAACACCCACATAAGTGAGCGAGCGTCGGAAGGGAAGGAACCGGCTATCCCGTGTTGCGCAGGCCGGCGGCCACGCCATTGACGGTGATGAGCATGGCCCTTTGGAGGCGTTCGTCGATCTCGGCGCCGGAAATGGAGGCTTCGCGGACGCGGCGCAAGAGTTCCACCTGCAGGTAGCTGATGGGGTCGAGGTATTGGTCGCGGATTTCGAGCGATCGTTTGAGCGTCGGCTGCGCTTCCAGGAGTTCGGTTTCCCCGCTCAGGAGTTCGACTTCGGCAACTGTGAGGTCGTACTCAGTGCGGATGGCCTTGAACAGGTGGTGCAGCTCTTCCGGAACGAGCGAAGACACGTAGTGCCCGGCGATGTCCATGTCCGTCTTGGCGAGGGTCATCTCGACGTTGGAAATCACGGACTGGAAGAAGTGCCAGCGCTTCATCATCTCCGCAAGCTCGGCGGTGTTGCCGGCCTCGCGGGCGGCCTTCAGGCCTGAGCCCACACCGAACCAACCCGGAACGATCTGCCGGGACTGGGTCCAGCCGAACACCCACGGGATGGCCCGAAGACCGCCCAGTCCGGCGCCGGAATCGGGGCGCTTGGAGGGACGCGAGCCGATGTTCAGGGATCCGAGCTGCTCCACCGGAGTCGAGGCGAGGAAGTACGCGGGGAGGTCCGGATCGTCGATCAGCGAGCGGTACCGGGCAAACGCGGCGTCGGAAATGATCTCCATGACGTGGCCGTAGCGTTCGCGCTCGTCATCGGACGTGCGCGGGGTGCGGTGCAGCGCGGAACCCTGCATCACGGCGGCCAGGGAGAGCTCCAGGTTTTCGCGGGCGAGCTCGGGCAGCGAGTACTTGTCCGAGATGACTTCGCCTTGCTCGGTGAACTTGATGGCGCCTTCCAGCACGCCGTTCGGCTGGGCCATGATGGCGTCGTAGGTCGGTCCGCCGCCACGGCCCACCGAGCCGCCGCGGCCATGGAACAAGCGGACGTTCACGCCGTGCTTGGCGGCGACGTCGCGCAGCTTGCGCTGGGTCTTGTGGATCTCCCACTGGCTGGTTATGACGCCGGATTCCTTGTTGGAGTCCGAGTATCCCAGCATGATCTCCTGGACATCCCCACGCAGCCGTACGAGCGAACGATAGGACGGGTCGGAGAGCAGCAGGTCCACGATTTCGGCCGAAGCACGCAGCTCCTCGACGGTTTCCAGGAGCGGAGCGAAGCCGATCTTGGCATACGGAGCCGCGCCGAACAGCTCGATCAGTCCGGCTTCCCGGGCCAACACCGCGGCGGCCAGGACATCGTCCGCGCCGCGCGTCATGGAGATGATGTAGGTTTCGACGACGTCCGGCCCGTACGTCTGGAGGGCGTGCCGGATGCTGCGGAAGACGTCGTAGGTGCGGTCGCCGTCGCCGTCGAGCTTGATGGGGTGGCCGGACAGCGGGCGGCGCGAAGCCAGCTCAGCGCTCAGCCGCTCGAAGCGCTCGGCGCGGCTCAACTCTCCGTAGGGAGTTCCATCGCCGATCCGGTCCATCAGCTGCCCGACGGCGTCGTGGTGGTAATCAGCGTGTTCACGGATGTCCAGGGTCGCCAAGTGCAGCCCGAAGGAGGCGATCGCGCGGCGGACCCGGGCCAGGGCGCCGTCGGCCACGAGCACGGCAGAGTGCTTCCGCAGCGAGGCTTCCAGCAGTTCGAGCTCTGCGAGGAGTTCCGAGGTGGAGGCGTAGTCACGGCCGGGCTCGTGGTGGCTGGACGCGGACACGCGGCGGCCGGTGTTGATGAGCTTGGCCTTGATGCACGTCAGTTTGAGGCGGTAGGGCTCCTGCGCGTTCAGCTCCAGGATGCGCTTGTCCAAGCCGGGCAGGTTCTTGAGGTCGACGGCGATCGAGTCCAGGAGGTCCTCTTCCGCGTTCACCAGTGCGGTCGAGTTGGAGAGGATGGAGATCAGCTCGTCGATCATCGAGATGCTGATCCGCACGGCGTGCTGGTTCTGCAACTGCAGGACCTCGCGCGTGACGGAAGCGGTGACGTTCGGGTTGCCGTCCCGGTCTCCGCCGATCCACGAACCGAAGCGGACGGGGGCGTTGTGCGCCGGCAGCACTACGCCGTGCTCGCCCAGCAGTTCAGAGAGGTCCGTGAGCATTTCCGGCATGGCATCGGTCAGGATGCTGCTCAGGTAGTAGATGGCGTTGCGGGCCTCGTCCACGGGAGTGGGGCGGACTTGGCGTAGTTCGTCGGTCTGCCACATCTGATCGATGATCTCGGCGAGCTGGCGGTCTTGTCGACGACGGGCTGCCGTGCCCTCAACCGTGGATTCTGCCAGGACGTCCGAGAGCTTGCGGATCTTGTCGAGCACCGAACGGCGGGAGGCTTCGGTGGGGTGCGCGGTGAAAATAGGACGGACATCCAGCTCATTGACGACGTCCTGCAGGGCCTGTATTCCGGCCTCGTCGGCGATCTCGGCCACGGCTTTGGCCAGCCAACCGTCCTTTTCCTGGCGGGTGCGCAGTCCGCGGACGCGATGCACTTGCTCGGCGGCGTTGGCGAGGTGGAAATAGAAGGCGAAGGCGCGGACCAGCTCAGTGGCTTCCTCAAGGGGCAATGAGGCGAGCAACTCCCGGACCTGGGCGACGACGTCGTGCGCGCTCCACGGACCCGTAGCGTCGGCGCCGCCGCGGGCGGCTTCCTTGGATTCCTTGGTGAGC
The DNA here is from genome assembly GCF_040702485.1 of Arthrobacter sp. NPDC080031. Lineage (NCBI taxonomy): Bacteria > Bacillati > Actinomycetota > Actinomycetes > Micrococcales > Micrococcaceae > Arthrobacter > Arthrobacter sp. NPDC080031. The sequence continues at coordinate 39,863 of NZ_JBFBLA010000037.1, read as the reverse complement.
AGGCGCACCTGCTCGACGAGCCGAAGCAACTCGGGGCCGTGCTGGCGGACCAACGACTCTCCGAGAAGCGTTGAGACCCGGCGGACATCGGCCCGCAGTTCCGCGGCGAGGTCCGTGCTGAGATGTGCAGTGTCAACCATGAAAATACCTTCTGGGGTTGGGTGTGGCCCGTACACTGCGCTGGATACTGTGAGCCGGCTTACTAATATTCCTAGGGAATCTTACCCGCAGCTCCAGAGGGGGTGGCAATCCGTCTCAAATGTTGTCGCGCCGTCCGCCTTGGCCGCCCAACTAGCTCGCAGTTGTTGTCGTTATGAGGCCTCAAAACGACATCTAGTGCGAGCTAGTTGGGTTCCGGGAATGGCGGCGAGAGGTGCATGGTTAAGCCAACGAACACCGCCCAAGCCGCTGGAGGAACCATGAGCGCAACAGCCCCCGCAAGCAACACCCAGCTGGAACGTTGGCAGCGTTTCCGGAACGGCCGCAATGCCGCCCTCGCAGCGGACCACGGCTGGCTCACCCTTACGTCCTTCCAGTGGCTCGAATCGGCCCCCGCCGCCGTCGAGCTCGTCCCTGGGCTCTGGTCGACGGACGGCACGACGGCGACACTCACCGCGAGCGCGGCCGACGGGCTCACGCTCGTGGAGACGGGAACTCCCGTGGACGGCACGATTTCGGCCACCCTCCAGGATGAGGAGTCGCTCATGTGGGTGCAGTTCGGCGGAGCGGACGGCACAGAGGTGGTGGTCGAGCTGGCCATGCGAGCGGACAAGTACGCCATCCGCACCCGGGACAACTCCTCGCCGGTGTTCACGGAGTTCGACGCCGTTCCGACCTATGAGTACAACCCGGACTGGGTACTTGAAGGCCGCTTCGAGGAATACCCCGAACCGGTGGATGTTCCGATCGGGACAGCCAACCCCTTGGTGGACGGGGTGCACCGATCCGTAGGCGAGGTGGTTTTCCGGGCGCCGGGCCTTCCCCACGAAGTCCGCCTTCATGCCGAGGCAGAGAAGCTCGGAGCCCTCACCGTCACTTTCCACGACGAAACGAACGGCAACACCACGGACGAATGGCGCAAGCTGGCCGTTTCGCGCCCCCGCCACGACGGCTCGGTGGTGCTCGACTTCAACCGCGCCATTAACTACCCCAGCGCCTTCACTCCGTACGGCACGTGCCCGATGCCCGTGGCGGGAAATTCGATCGACGTGGCGGTTGAGGCCGGGGAAAAGCTGCCGGCAGGCCGGATCGTCTAAAACCAAGGGCGTTACATCTCCCTATACGGCAAGGTACACTCTTCTTGGAAAGCGCTTACCAAGTGCTTCTGGAACGACACCGACGTCAGCAACCCCGCCCCCGGGGACAGATGAGGAGAGCCATGGGCACCCTGTCCGCGCCCGTCCCGGCAGAACGCAAACAGCCCAGCCATGAAACAAGCCGGGTAGCCCTTGTGGGGGTCCACGGCTTCGGCGTGCACCACCTGCGGAACCTCGAAAGACTCCAAGCCAACGGCGTCGTGCGCCTTGTTGCCGTAGCGGACCCCAATCCGCCTACCCCAGGCGCCCTCCCGCCCGGAACTGCTGTTTTCAGCAACCTGGACGAACTCCTTGCCGGAACCCCCGCACTGGACCTCGTCATTGTGGCCACACCCATCCAGACGCATGCGCAGCTAGCCCTCGCAACGCTCCCCCACGCAGACCTGTACCTCGAAAAGCCTCCAGTTGCTTCCCTCGCCGACTTCAATCGCCTGCAGGAAGCCGCCGGCGCGGCCGGCAGGAGCGTCCAGGTCGGTTTCCAAAGCCTCGGATCCCGGGCCCTCCCGGCCATTGAGGAACTGCTTGCGGCAGGAGAAATCGGCACGCTTCTGGGCATCTCGGCCACCGGGCGTTGGGTGCGCGACCGCGCCTATTACAAACGCTCCCGCTGGGCGGGCAAACGCAGCCTGGACGGCGTCGACGTCGTCGACGGGGTAGCAACCAACCCGCTGGCACACGCGATCGCCACGGCGCTGAGGATCGCGGGGGCGCGGACGGTAGACGATCTGGCCTCTGTGGAAACGGACCTGTACCGCGCCAATGACATCGAATCCGACGACACCTCCGTGATCCGCATCCGCACCGCCGCGGGCCTCCCGATCACGTGTGCGCTCACCCTGTGCGCCGCCGAATCCGTGGAACCATATATCACCCTGCAGGGCAGCGAGGGCACGGCGGTGTTCCACTACACCGAAGACCGCCTCACGGTCAGCTCTGCCGCCGGGAAACGCGAAACGATATACGGCCGGGTGGACCTCACCGAGGACTTGCTGGAGCATCGTCACCAGCTGCGCTCCGCGCAGGGCCTCGCAACCGGCGCGCCGCTGATCAGTCCGCTCGCGGACAGCGGCGCCTTCATGAAGGTCTTGGAGGCCATCCGCACCGCAGAATCTCCCGCACTGATCCCCGGGCAGCACGTCACGTGGGAGGGCGAAGGTGACGCCGCCCGTGCCGTGATCAACGGAATCGAAGACGCCCTGGAACGCTCGACGGCGGCGCATGCCACCTTCAGCGAACTCGGTTTGCCTTGGGCGCGGACAGCGGTCGACGCCGGAAGGCCGGTTTTGAGCCTGCCCGACGGCGGCCTGCCGGGCGGCACTGCGATTGAAACAGGCCACGCCGGTGTCGTCTTGGCAACCCTGCAGAGCGGCGCAGGCCTAGCCCCGCGGCTCTCCCCGAGGCCCTACCTGCACCCGGTCCGAACACTCGCCGGAGTCAAGGTCACCGACCACCTTCCGGCGGACCACCCCTGGCACCTCGGCGCGGGATTCGCGTTGCAGGACGTCAACGGCAGCAATTTCTGGGGCGGCAAGACCTACACGCGCGCTGCAGGCCGTTACGAAGAACGGCAAGACCACGGCCGCATCATCGAACGGTCCGCATTGTCCGGAGCAGGCCTGCTGGAGCAGGAACTGAGCTGGCAGGCACCGGACAGTACTGAGCTGCTCCGCGAACGCCGCACCACCGGCTCCCGGCTGGTCGACCGCCGCACGTGGCAACTCGAGCTACGAACGGAACTGACCGCCGTCGTCGACTCCTCGCTGGGCAGCCCGGGCTCAAACGGCGCCTTCGGAAGCGGCTACGGCGGCTTTTTCTGGCGCCTGCCTGCGTGCACCGGGGCAGAAGTCTTCACTCTGGAAGGCCGCGGTGAACCCGCAGTCCACGGCTCGGCGTCGCCGTGGCTGGCCTGGGCCGCGGAGTTCCCCGAAGGCCCCGCCACTTTGGTGTTCGCCGCCCCGGCCGAGGCGCAGGATCCCTGGTTCGTCCGGCAGGCGGACTACCCTGCAGTGGGTTCGGCCCTCGCCTGGAACCGGCCGGTGGAGCTTGCCGCAGGCGACTCCTTGGTCCGCACCTTCACCGTGTGGATCGTCGACGCCAAGCTGTCTCCGGCCGAGGTCGCCGAGCTGGCGGCCAGCCGGTCCTCCGCCAACGAGTAGGCACGCAGAAAGGCGGGGCACGCAAAGCGCGCCCCGCCTTTCTGCGTTCGGTGTCTAGGCGTACGGCAGCACGAGTTCCGCGTACCGCTGTTTCATGGTTTCCAGGACGGAGTCGCCGTCGGCGTCCCAGATGTCCTGGTTGAAGATTTCCACTTCGATGTCGCCGGTGTAGCCGGCATCCCTCACCCAGGTGCCGATCGTCGCGAAGTCGATCACGCCGTCGCCCATCATGCCGCGGGAGAGCAGGGCGTCGGCGGCGATGGGGAGGTTGAAATCGCACACCTGGTAGGAGGCGATCCGGTCTTCCCGGCCGGCCCGCTGGATCTGCTGCTTCAGTTCCGGATCCCACCAGACGTGGAAAGTGTCGACGGCGACGCCGACGGCCCTTGCGTCGTACGGTGCGGCGAGGTCGAGTGCCTGGCCAAGCGTGGAAATGAGCGCCCGGTCTGCCGCGTACATCGGGTGCAAGGGCTCGAGCACCAGGCGGACGCCGTGCTCGACGGCGAAGGGCACCAGGTCCTCGAGGCGGTCGCCCACGCGCTGGCGGGCTGCGACGACGTCCTTCTCCCCGGGCGCGAGGCCCCCGACCACCAGGAAGAGCTCCTGCGTATCCAGCGCGACGGCTTCCAGGATGGCCGCCCGGTTGTCCGCCAGCGCAGCTGCCTGTCCTTCGGCGTCGGCCGCCGTGAGGAAGCCGCCCCGGCAGAGGGACGAGACGCGAAGTCCGGCGTCCTTGATCAGTTTGGCAGCCTTGTCCACGCCGGTGACGGCGACGATGTCCCGCCACGGCCCGATCGCCGGAATTCCGGCCCGGACACAACCGTCCACTGCCTGCGCCAGCGTCCATTTCTTGGTGGTGGCAGTGTTCAAGGAAAGCCTGTTCAGTGACAACCGGGAAAAATCGCTCATGCGCCCACTCCGTTGATGCGAAGGTAGTCGGACATCCGGAAGGCGGCCAGCACGGGATCGCGCAGGAGCCCGGCCTGGTCGGCGAGTTCGAACGTCCGCGCCAAGTGGACCACGGAGCGGCCGGAGTGCAGTCCGCCGACCATCTGGAATCCGGCCTGCTTTCCGTTGAGCCACGACATGAAGGCGATCCCGGTCTTGTAGTAGAACGTGGGGGCGCTGAAGATGTGCTTGCCCAGTTCGCGGGTGGAGTCCAGGATGGCCCGCGCTTCCGCGGCGTCGCCGGCGTCGTACTTCTGCAACGCCACCGAGGCGGCCGGGTAGATCGCGGCGAAGATGCCCAGCAGTGCGTCCGAGTGGCGGGTGCCGTCGCCGTCGATCAGTTCGGGGTAGTTGAAATCGTCACCGGTGTAGAGGCGGACGCCGTCCGGCAGGGCAGCGCGCAGGGCGACTTCATGCGAAGCGTCGAGAAGCGAGACCTTCACTCCGTCCACCCTGTCCGAATGGGCGCGGATGAGGCCTAGGAAGGTTTCGGTCGCTTCGGCAACGTCGTCGGAGCCCCAGTAGCCAGCCAATGCGGGGTCGAACATGGTCCCGAGCCAGTGCAGGATGACGGGCTGGTCCACTTCGCTCAGGAGCGTGGAGTAGACGTGCAGGTAGTCCTCCGGGCTGGTTGCCACTTTGGCCAGTGCCCGGGACGCCATGATGATGACCTTCGGTCCGGCTTCGCTCACGACGGCGATCTGCTCACGGTACGCGTCCAGCACGGCTTTGATGCCGGCGGGACCCTCGTGAAGAGAGCCGAGGTCCAGCTGGTCGGTTCCGGCACCACAGGACACGAGGTCCTGAACGGTCTTGCCGGCGGTAGCGGCGCTGCCGGACGCCACCACGGAGGCCGCTTCGACGCCGGTTCGCTTGATGAGCTGCTGCGTCGCGGCCCAGTCCAGGCCCATGCCGCGCTGGGCCGTATCCATGGCATCGGCAACACCCAGGCCGTAGGACCACAGCTCGTACCGGTACGCCATCGTGGCGTCCCAGTCCAAGTGCGCCGGGGCGCCCGGGGTGTTGTCGGCCGTCGCTTCCGGAATCACGTGCGCTGCGGCGTAGGCGCGCCGGGACGCCAACGGCGCGGTCGGCCTGGCCCACGACGTGGCCGGCTGCATGTTGTAGAGGCGGGTCCCGCCGTCGGGGTTTGGGAGGAGAAGGGAAGTCATCAGAGCACAATCTCCGGGATATCGATGGTGCGGCGCTCGTCGTTGGACTGCAGGCCGAGCTCGGCGAGCTGCACGCCGCGGGCTGCGGAAAGGAGGCCGAAGCGGTGCTCGCGGCCCGCCACGACGTCGCGCAGGAATTCTTCCCACTGCAGCTTGAAGCCGTTGTCCAGATCGGCGTTGGCGGGGACTTCCAGCCATTGGCTGCGGAAGGACTCCGTGACGGGCAGGTCCGGATTCCACACGGGCTTGGGCGTGTGTGCGCGCTGCTGCGCAACGCACTTGTTCAAGCCCGCGACGGCGGAACCGTGCGTGCCGTCGATCTGGAACTCGACGAGTTCGTCGCGGTAGACGCGGACGGCCCAGGAGGAATTGATCTGGCCGATGACTTCGTCCCCGCCCGGGGTTTCGAGCTCGAAGATGCCGTATGAAGCGTCGTCGGCCGTGGCCTTGTATTCCTTGCCTTGTTCGTCCCAGCGGGCCGGAATGTGGGTGGCGGTCTTGGCGGTGACGCTCTTGACCTTGCCGATGATGCCTTCCAGGACGTAGTTCCAGTGGCAGAACATGTCCGTTGTCATGCCGCCGCCGTCTTCCTTGCGGTAGTTCCAGGACGGGCGCTGCGCGGCCTGGACGTCGCCTTCGAACACCCAGTAGCCGAACTCGCCGCGGATGGAGAGGATGCGGCCGAAGAAGCCTTCGTCCACCAAGCGGCGCAGCTTGACCAGCCCCGGCAGGTAGAGCTTGTCGTGCACAACGCCCGCCGTCACGCCGGCTTCCTTGCCGATCCGGGCCAGTGCGATGGCTTCTTCCAGCGTCTCCGCGGTCGGCTTTTCAGTGAAGATGTGTTTCCCGGCGCGCATCGCCTTCTTCAGCGTTGCCGCGCGGAGGCTGGTCATCGACGCATCGAAAACGACGTCCACCGTGGGGTCGTTGATGACTGCGTCGAGGTCGGTGGACCACTCGGAGACTTTGTGGAGTTCGGCAAGTTCGCGGATTTTCGCTTCGTTGCGGCCCACCAGGATCGGTTCAACCTGGACGCGGGTGCCGTCGGCCAAGGTGAAGCCCCCCGTGTCCCGGATGGGGAGGATGGAACGCAGCAGGTGCTGGCGGTAGCCCATCCGCCCGGTGATGCCGTTCATGGCGATTCTTACGGACTTTGTTGCTGTAACAGAAGTGGTGCCCATGAGTCCTCTTCGATGGAAAGTAAATGAAGTGGGAAAGCGCATTCCCAATGCATTCATGATGACATGCCACTCCCGGCCTGGCAATCGCTTTCCCAAGGCTGGTTCGGGCTGTAATAATCGGATGTTGCTGAAAGTGCCCGAGACTGAGGCTGTGAAGAGGAGGTGTCCGTGACTGCAAGCACACTGTCCGAAGTGGCCAAACTGGCCGGCGTCTCCCCCGCCACGGCCTCCCGGGTTCTCAATGGATCCGCCAGGACGCCCGCACCGGAGATCGCCGAGCGCGTCCGGCAGGCGGCCGACACCCTCGGCTACATCGCGAATGCCCAGGCCCAGGGCCTCGCTAAAGCGCGCTCCGGATTGATCGGGCTGATTGTGCACGACATCGCCGACCCCTACTTCTCGGCCATAGCCCGCGGCGTCCAGGCCGCGGCGCGGCAAGAGCGCCGGATGGTACTCCTCGCCACAACCAACGGCACACCCGCCGAGGAGAAGGAAGCTGTCGCCGCCTTCGCTGCACGGCGGGCCGAGTCCATCGTCATCGCAGGATCGCGCTCGACACGTTCCGAGGACGCCCGCGCGAACACCGACCTAGCCGCCGAATTGGACCGCTACTGCCGCAACGGCGGGCGCGTGGGCGTCGTCGGGCAGGCGATTCTGGGCGTGGCCGAAACGGACAACTACCGCACCATCGCTGTCCCTAACGAGCAACTTGCGCGGGATCTGGCGCGGGAATTGGCGCGTACCCACAAAGGGCCGTTCGTCATTGTGGCCGGGCCGGAGGGGCTGACCACTTCGGATGAGCGCGTCATGGGATTCCAACGGGGCTTGTCCGACGCCGGCCAGCCCGCCGCGGATATTGTGCACGTCGCGTTCAACCGGAACGGCGGTTTCGACGCCGGCATTGAACTGGCCTGGCGGATCAAGGCGTCCGACCGATCGGCGCCGGATCAACGCTTGTGCATTTTCGGCACGAACGATGTCATGGCTATCGGCGTGGCCGCGGCGTTAAGGGATCAGGGGCTCAGGGTCCCCCACGACGCAAGTCTCGCAGGGTTCGACGACATCGAATGGCTCCGGGACTTCCGGCCAGCGCTCTCCACCGTGAGCCTGCCGCTGGAAGAAATCGGACGGCTTGCAACTATGGAGACCCTTTCCAACGACAACGGCGGTGCGGCCGCCGTCGTCGGGAGCGTCACCCTCCGCAGGAGCACGGGTTCGCCCTAGCTCTCTGGGTTCGGGGCGGCTCCATCGATGACCCGATCACGCCGGGCCGATAGTCCGCCAGTGTGACCGGCACAACAATTTCCCCTTGACAGCGGGACCACGCGGGTGTCTCATGGAAAGCGCTTACCAGTTGGGAAAGCGCATACCAAGCGGAACCCAGTCCGATTCTTGCGAGGCGCCGCCCTCCTGCTGGAAACCAGGCTCCAAAGACGGGAAGGCCTTTCCAGTGGCCCAAAACGACTTGTCCAAAGGAGGACAATATGAAGATCGACGCGAGCAGGCAGCGAAGTTCAACCGGACCGCGACCGTCCAGCACCACGAGGAAAGCGGCAGCCAGCGGCTGGATCGGCAGCGCCCTTGAGTACTACGACTGGTTCATCTACGCGCAGGCCGCTGCGCTCGTCTTCCCGGGCGTCTTCTTCCCCGCGGGAAACCCGACCGTCGCACTGATCGCTTCGCTCGGCACATACGCCGTGGGCTATGTGGCTCGCCCGATTGGTGCCTTCGTCCTCGGACAATGGGGCGACAAGCACGGCCGGAAGAACGTCCTGGTCCTGGCCATGTTGATGATGGGCGCGTCGACCTTCGCCGTCGCCTTGTTGCCGACTTATGGCCAGGTGGGGCTTCTGGCACCCGTCCTCCTGGTTGCCGTCCGGCTCATCCAGGGCTTCGCGGTGGCCGGCGAGCTGAGCGGCGCCAGCGCCATGATCGTGGAGCACGCACCCTTCGGTCGTCGGGGCTTCTACGCAAGCTTCGCGCTCCAAGGCACCCAGGCCGGACAGATCATCGCCGCGGCCGTCTTCCTCCCGCTCTCCGCCGTGCTCTCCAGTGAAGCGTTCAAATCCTGGGGCTGGCGCATTCCGTTCCTCCTCAGCGCCCTCGTGGTGTTCGCCGGGTACATGATCCGCCGCCGTGTCGAAGAAACACCCATCTTTACGGAGGAAAAAGCGCACCAGGAGATCCCGAAGATGCCGATCGTCCGCGTTCTGCGGGAAAGCGGTCTGGACGTGGTCCGGGCAGTCTGCATGACCCTGGTCAACGTCGTCGGCGTCACCGTCGCAGTCTTCGGTGCGGCGTACGCCACCCAGCCGGGTTACGGCGTCGGGATGAGCACTACTGTCTACCTCTGGATCCCGGTCCTGGCCAACGTCGTCGCACTCGCCCTTATCCCCTTGTTCGGAGATCTGTCGGATCGGTTCGGCCGCCGGCCACTGATGATCTTCGGCTCGTTGAGCTCGGGCGTGCTGGCCTACGCCTACCTGTACGCGGTGAGCCAGAACAACGTACTGCTCACGATCGTCCTCTCGATCATCATGTGGGGCACGCTGTACCAGGTCTGGAATGCGACCTTCGCCAGCTTCTTCCAGGAGCTCTTCCCCGCCCGCACCCGCGTCACGGGATTCGCCATCTCGCAGAACATCGGCCTCGTCATCACCGCGTTCCTTCCGAGCATCTTCACGGCAATCGCCCCGCCGGGATCGGGGAATGTCGCGCTCGTCATCGGGTCCATCTGCTTCGGAATCTGTGTCATCGGCGCCGTGGCCGCCTGGTCGGCCCGTGAAACCTACCGTATCCCGCTCAATCAGCTGGGCACGGCGGACGCGACGCCGGTTGCCCGCGAGGAGTACCGCCAGCTCCGGAGCGGTGCCCGGTAACCCAAGCGATTATGCGACGAATCGCGGCCCTTCAATGAAACGATTCACAGAAGAGGAGAGAAATCCACATGCGCGTCTGCTTCCGTTCCTCGGTCAAGCCCAGCCAGATTCCCGAGTATCGACGCCGGCATGCGGCCGTGTGGCCGGAGATGCTCCGTGAACTCAAGGCAGCGGGCTGGAACAATTATTCGTTGTTCCTGGCCGACGACGGGCTGCTGGTGGGATACGTGGAATGCGACGATTTCGACGCTGCGCGTGCCCGAATGGCCTTGACCGACGTGAATGCCCGTTGGCAGGCGGAAATGGCGCTCCTGTTCGACGACGACGTACGGGCGCCGGACCAAGGCTTCGTCCAGCTCACGGAAATCTTCAATCTGGAGGACCAATTGTCCGGGGGTTGAGGCTTCCTCGGACTCAGACCGGGGCTTGTTTCCCATCGCCGCGCTTCAAGCTCCGGTCTGGGAAACGAGCCCCGGAATGGCGCGCCGCCCCGGCCACGCCATCGCGAGCCAGCCCGAGCCCTGCCCCGGCCCCGGCCGCGCCAAAACGCCTCAAACGATGGCGGAAACCCCGGTCACGGCCCGGCCCACGATGAGCGAATTGATCTCGAATGATCCTTCGTAGGTGTAGATCGCCTCGGCATCGGCAAAGATCTTGGCCATCCGGTAATCGGTCACTATTCCGTTCCCGCCCAGGATGGACCGGCCCATCGCCACGGTTTCGCGCATCCGGGCGCTGCAGTACGCCTTGGCCAGGGCCACTTGGGCCATTTGGGCTCCGCCGTGCCGGACTCCCTTGCTGTCCGTGTAGATATCCTCCTGCAGCTGGGCGATCCGCACCATCATGCCCATGCTGGCCACGGCATTTCCGAGCATGTCCACTAGTTGCTGCTGGATGAGCTGGAACTTCGCCAGCGGCCGGCCGAACTGCTGGCGTTCGAGGGCGTACTTCCGGGCGACGTCGAACGCCGCCAGCTGCTGCCCTACGGCCTGCCAGGCCACCATGAGCCTGGACCCGCGCAGCAGGTGGTTGGTGTCGGCGAAACTGTTGATCCCGGAAAAGCGATCTGCCTCGGCAATCCGGACGTCCTTGAGGACAATGTCGGCGTTTTGCACGGTGCGCAGGGCGATCTTGTTCTCGATCTTCGTGCGCGTCACCCCGGGCAGCGTGGCGTCCACGATAAAGCCTCGGACGGCGCCGTCAGCTTCGTCCCGGGCCCAGACCAGCATGTGATCGCAGAACGTCCCGTTGCCGATCCAGCGCTTGGCGCCGTTCAGCACCCAGTAGTCGCCGCCGTCGTCGGCTCCCCCGCTGACCCGGCGGGCCACAGTCTGCAGGCCGCCGGCCACGTCGGAACCGTGATCCGGCTCCGTGAGCGCAAACGCTCCGGTGGTCCGGAGGTTGGAGGCGTCGTCCAGGTAGCGGTCCTGTTGGTCCTTGGAACCGAACTCGTAGAGCGCCTCGATGAAAAGGTCGTGGTGGACCATGAAGAACGTGGCGATGGAGGTGTCCACCCGGGTCATTTCCGCGATCACCAACCCGGCGAACAGGTTGCTGTAACCGCGGTGCGTGGGGGTGCTCAGGCGAAGCGCCGCGAGCTTGGGCAGGATGTGCGCCGGGAACTCGGCCTTGTCCCACCAATCCTTGGCATACGGCGCGATTTCCGCGGCCAGGAATTCCCGGAGTTCGTTGAGCTTGCGCTGTTCCTGCACGCTGAGCAGCGATTCGAAATCGAAAAAATCCGCCGCAGGTAGAGAAGTAGGCAAAGAATCAGGCAGAGAACCAGGCAAGGAGTCAGTCAGGGAGGGCAGGGACCCGGCAGCCGGCCCGACGGCGGCCGCCAGCTTGTGCGGCTGGCTCATTTCGGTGCCATCCGGATGGCGCCGTCGAGGCGGATGGTTTCGCCGTTGAGCATGGCGTTTTCCACGATGTGCGCCACGAGGTTGGCGTACTCGGCAGGACGGCCAAGACGTGCGGGGTGAGGTACCTGCTGGCCAAGGGAGAGCTGCGCATCCTGGGGCAATCCTGCCAGCATGGGGGTTTCGAAAATGCCTGGCGCGATGGCCATGACACGCACCAGCGAGCGCGCAAATTCACGGGCCAGGGGCAACGTCATCGCGGCCACGGCTCCCTTGGACGCTGCATACGCAGGCTGCCCGATCTGGCCGTCGAAAGCTGCCACGGAGGCCGTGTTGATGATGACGCCGCGTTCGTCCCCTCCGAGTTCAGTAGACGCGGGCTCGTTCCGTGCCATCGCGGCGGCAGCAAGGCGGATCACGTTGAATGTGCCCACGAGGTTGATCTGGATGACCCTGTTGAAGTTCTCGAGCGGGAGCACGCCGTCCTTGCCGAGCACTTTGCCCGGGGTAGCGACGCCGGCGCAGTTGACCAGGATCCGGAGCGGACCCAGCGCGACCGCGGCGTCGACAGCGGCCTGCACTTGCTCTTCATTGGTGACGTCGGCGGGGACAAACACGGCCCTGCCGTCGGCTCCCGAGGCGTTGAGTTCGGCAGCGAGAGCCTCTCCGGGAGAGGAGTGGAGGTCAAGCAGCACTACGGATGCTCCGGCGTCGAGCAATCGCCTTGCTGTTGCGGCCCCCAGTCCCGAAGCCCCGCCGGTTATCAACGCAACTGCGCCCCTGATGTCCATCCATCCTCCTCGATGCAGAACCAAAATCCGTTAATGAATGTTAACTGAATCACTTTGATTGTGCACTGGGGAGGGTCCTGCGGCCAAGTGCGCGGCGCTAGGCTGGCAGCATGTCCGCCCCCGACGCAACGCCCGGCACCTCCGGAACGCCCGATTGGGCCGTGCGAGCCGACCGCGCCGGGCGTTCGGTGACCCGGCATTTCGGACGGCGCTTCCTCTTCCTTCCCGGAACCCACCTCGCGGCGTCGACCCGGCCCTCCAGCCGTTTTCCGGGTCAGCCGTGGAACTACTGGTGGCAGGCGCACTACGTCGATTGCCTCGTGGACGCCGGGTTTCGCGAACTGGCCTCGGGAGCAAGGTTCGACGGCGGTGATCGCCCGAGCGCGGGCCGGCTCGCTTCACGCCTGGTCACCACCATCCGCTTGCGCAATTTCCTTCGCTACGTGAACAGGTTCTACGACGACATGGCATGGCTCGCCGTCGCCGTCCTGCGCTTGGACGCCCTGGCCGAGAAGGCGCACCTACCCGGCCGCCGACGCAACGGCCGGTTGCAGGGAAGCCTCTCCCGGCAGTTCGAGTCGGCCTCCACGGACGATATGGGCGGCGGCACCTACTGGAGCACCACACGCGACTTCAAGAACACCCCCGCCACGGCCCCGGTGGCCCTGCACTTCGCGCGGACAGGCAAGCGACAACGGGCTCAAGCCCTGCTGGACTGGCTCGACGCCACGCTCTTCGACCCCACCACGGGTCTGTACCTCGACGGCGCTTGGATCAAGGAAGGCAAGCTTGTGCTCGCGGAAGAGGTCTACACCTACAACCAGGGCCCAGTGCTCGGCGCCTTGTTGGAGTTGGGTGGAGATGCGAACCTGGCACGCGCGGCCGCCTTGGTGGGCTCGGTGTCCGAGCACCTGACCATCGGTGGGCCTGACACTGAGGGGAGGCTCGTTCTTCGCGGCGAAGGCACCGGCGACGGCGGACTCTTCACCGGAATCCTCGTCCGTTACCTGGCCCTCGCCGCCGGGGACGTTCGCTTGCCCGCGCCAACCCGCGCTACCGCCGGCCAATTGGTGTTCGAGACCGCGGAGGCGCTGTGGGAGGGGCGGACCGTGCGCACCGACGCGGTCCGTGGGACTTCGGCAACGTACGACGACGAGGGCTGGCTCGTGTTCTCGGCGGAACCACAGCGTCCGGCCGCCGAAACGTACCCGGCCGGCACCGCCGTCGAACTCTCCACCCAACTGCAGGCGTGGATGGTGCTCGAAGCCGCCGCGCGCGTCCGGAAATTGTCAGAGCCGGGGCCTAGTCTGGAGCTGTGAACCCGTCCCCGAGTCCGTTGCCTGTCACCGTGGTCGCTCCGCCGGCGGAATGGTGGCAGATCCTTGGCGCGCTCAGCCCGCTCGCCGTCCTTGCCGCGGCGATCGTTGCCGCGATCGTAGGCCTCCTGTCCTTACGGCAGAAGGCGCGGGCGGATAACAGGTCCGAGTGGTGGCGCCGTGCTCAATGGGCGCTGGATGCATCCCTGTCCCGCAGCCGTTCCGAGGCTGAAATGGGTCAGAAAGCCATCGAGATTCTGGGCCAAAGCGAGCTCGCGTCGCGTGAGGAACTGGCGCTCCTCAAAGTCGGCACTGAGGATGAGCTCCTTGCAGCCGCCACGGCATCCGAAACCCGTGCTCTCGCCCCCTCGCAGCGTCCCGCCTCGGTGAGCCCTGAAGACCGCAAGGTGCAGATCGCCGCAGCAAAGGCCAGGGTATTGCTTGACCGGCGGCTCGGGGTAGACACTCCAAGCTGGATCGTCGACCTGTCCCGTGAGAAGCCCGGGTAAGGCTACTCCCCCACAGGCGCGGGCTTTTTCTTCTGCGGATAGGGGGTCTCCTGCCGCGCCAGCATCTCGACAAAACCAGCGATCTTCCTGGCCCGCGTCTCTGCCTTCTTCACCGAGTTGGTCCGGTAGATCAGGGCATAGCGGTTGACCGACGTCAGCACGTCGAACATCGCCTGGGCTTCGGGAACCGCTGCAATTGCCGCGGCAAGGTCCTCCGGAACTTCGGCGTCCGCTTGGCCGACGTAGGCAGATTCCCAACGCCCGTCCGCCTTGGCGCTGTCGACGGCGGCCCATCCGGCCGGGGTCATTTTGCCTTCAGCTTCCAAACGGGCAATATGCCCCACGTTCCGTTTGGACCATGGGCTTTTGGGGCCGCGGCGGGTCATGCGCTGGAAGACGCTTTCGTCGTCGCGCCTTCTGCCTTGGCCGTCAATCCAACCGAAACAAAGGGCCTCATCCAAGGCAGCGGCATAATCGAGTTCCGTCACGTTGCCGCCCTTTTTGTGCAGCACGAGCCAGACGCCTGGACTGTCGGCGCCGTTCTTTTCGAGCCAGGACCGCCATTCGGCAGCGTCTTTGACGATCAGTTCCTCAAGTTCAACAGCCATGGCCCCATTCTGGTGCCCGATAGGCTGAGGCGAAAGCACCTTTGCCCTGATTCGCGTACCGGAGGATCCATGCTGCGCGTCCGCCCCATCCAGTTCACGTCCGACATCGCTGCCTGGAAACACCTTCTGACGACGCTGGGCCTCGTGTGCGTCGAGGACCACGGCGATTGGGTGGAGTTCGACGCCGGCTCGGGCCGGGTGGCCTTGCACGCTGTGTCCCCTGGCTCGCCCGACGACGGCACTGCGGTATTCGGCGTCGAGGTCGGGGAACTGGCCGAGTTCGCCCGACGAACCGTTGCGGACGGGACCCATGCCGAACTGTTCGACGCCGATCACGGGCAGGCCGGGCGCGTCACCGCCCGGGACGGCTTCGCGTTCCTTGCGGATAGGGCTCGCAGCCGCACCACCAGCCCCGAAGCGGATCCGGCGCTCGCCGTCGTCGGGACCTGGCTCACGCCGGATGTGCCAGGGGCCGCGCAGGAGTTGCGCAACATCGGCGCGAGGCCGCGGCATGCATCCGCGACGTCCGCAGACTTCAGCACGAAGAACGGCGGAATCCTCTCGGTCCGGGAATCTTCGGAGACGGCTGCGGGAGGCCTCGCTTTCGAGTACGACGGCGACCTCGCCGCTCTGGAGGCCCGGCTCGCCGCCGCCGGACTCGTCGCCGACCAGACCGGCTCACTTCTCACGATCCAGGCCCCGCGCGGCGGGACGATCAGCGTGACCCGCACCCTGTAACCCAACGCCCGCTCACCTATATCGGTCTTTCCCCCAACGCTCGCTCACCAATATCGGTCTTTTCCCCAACGCTCGCTCACCTATATCGGTCTTTTCCCCGACCCTCGCTCAGATCATCTACAGAAGGGATCCCGATATTGGCCACATACGTGAGCGAGCGTCGCCCGATTTGGGCTCATAGGTGAGCGAGGGTTCCTGGTTTTGCGCTCGACGCAATCCTGGCTCTCTGATTCGTACGGCATGGAACGGGATCGGATGGGGTAGAACTTAACCATGAGCGTTCGTACCCCTGACCCCTACTCCGGCTGGCTTTCCGATGAAGACCTCTTCGAAGCCCGCGGCCGCCTCCCCATGGTTTACGTGGAGGCCGTTCCCGTGCGTCTGGATCCGCTCGGATTCGTCAACGAGGTAGGTACCCTGCTGCAGGGCGACGCCGACGGCACCATGGTCCGTTCCTTCGTGTCCGGCCGCGTGCTGTACCGCGAAACCATCCGGGCCGCGCTGTTGCGGCATATGGAAAAGGACCTCGGGCCCCTGGCCTTCCCCCAGTTGCCCGTCAGTCCCGTGCCGTTCACGGTGGCCGAGTACTTCCCGGCGCCGTCGCAAACCGGCTTCACGGACGACCGCCAACACGCCGTGTCCCTTGTCTACGTCATCCCCGTGACAGGCGAGTGCGAACCACGCCAGGACGCGCTTGAGCTGACGTGGATGACTCCGCACGAAATCCTCAGCGACGACGTGCAGCAGGAATTCAGCGGCGGCCGCGGCAATCTGGTACGCCAGGCTTTGGCCTTCGCCGGCGTCGGCCAGTAGCCCGCGCGGTCAGTAACCACCTCCCCGATTTGCTCGGTGGGTTTTATAGACTGTTGGGCGGACCCCGAGAACCAAAGGATTTGGCGATGACTCACAGCCCAGCCGACCAGCAATACCGTGAAAAGCAGGCTGGGGCCCTGCAAATCGGGGACTATCTGTACCTCCCCGGGGATGGTCCCGCAGGGGAAATCACGCACATCGAGCTCGAACACGACGACTTTGGCGCGCCCGCACTCATCCTGGTGACCACGCTCGACGGCGGGAAAGTGCGGATCGCGATCGGCTCCAGCGTTCCGGTGGGCGAAGCGGCCGTCATTCCCGACGGCGGTACCCCGGACGGCGTTAGCTCTACCGGCGGCGACGAGCCCGACGGCGGCGACGAGCCCGGCGGCGAGCAGCCCGACGGCGGCGACGAGCCCGGTGGCGACTCGCACGCGGAAGCCGTTCCCGCCGTCGTCGTACCTCCTTTGCCCCCGGTGGCACCGACTGTGAGCGGACCTCTTGTGCCCTCGGCGCCGGATCCCGCGCAGCTCGCGCTGATCCCCGAACCGACAGGCTCGCCCGAGGACGTCGTGGCCGCCGCTGCCGAAGCGCATCCCGGCAGGAACGGCGTCGCGGTATTGAGTGAACGCCTCGTGAAGGGCATCAATACGAAGTCGGGAAGCTGCTTGCGGGATCTGAGCGACCTGGCCCACGATCTTTTCATCGAGCTGCGGGATCCGGACCACGCCCTCGCGGTGGCCGACATTCTCAATGTGCTCCCCTACGACGGAAACCGCGACCGGTGGATGTCCGTGGAGCGTTCCCTCGCCCTTTCCAGCTTCATTTGCCGTGAGCTCGGCCAAACGGAACGCGCGGAAGTCTACGATCAACTCCTGCAAGCGCCGGACACCCTGGAGACGGACCCGTTCAAGGCCCGGATCGCGGCCAAGGTCCGGCAGCGCGGGCTCAACGAACCGAACCTGTACGACAAGGAAATCTTCCGCTCCATCGACAACGGCAACCGCGACGCCGAGCGTGAATGGCGGCTGCTCCGGCTCGAAACCCTGCTGTTCCTGCGCTCGCACGGCGGCTCGAACACCCTAGGCGTCGGTGAACTCGATCACCGGATCGCGAACGAACTCGAGGCCGTGCGGGCCTAGGCGCTATCGGAGGATTCCGCAAGACCTGTCGCGTTCGCTCCGACGGCGGTAGATTCGGGCCATGACGAACAATCTGAGCGTTGTGATAAATGCCGACGCGCAGCAAGTTTGGACTTCGCTGCGCGAACCGTCGCTCGTGGCTCAATGGCACGGCTGGGAGGCCGACGAGCTCGGTGACGAAATCAACCAAATCTACTTCAGCACCGCCGTGGTCGAGAGTCCTGATCACACAAGCCTCACTGTGAACGGCGGGGACGTCTTCGAACTCACCCCGGTGAGCGGAGGGACCGAGGTCCGCGTCACGCGGGCCGCCTTGGACCACGATTCCGAATGGGCCGCGTGGGACGAGGACATCACCCAAGGCTGGCTGACCTTCCTGCACCAACTCCGGTTCGCCCTGGAACGGCATCCGCACGGGCACCGACGCACGCATTTTGTCTCCCTGCCTGGCGGTAGCGGCTCCGGGATCCAGAAACTCGGCCTGGCCGACGTCCCGGCTCCTGGGGAGGAATACTCGCTGACGCTGCCGACGGGCGAGGCCATTTCCGGAAAGGTCTGGTTCCGGAGCAACCATCAAGTGGGCCTCACCGTGCACAGTTACGCGGAGCACGGTGACGGGCTGCTGATCGTGGCCGACCAGCCAGTGATTCCGGAGAAAAGGCCCGACGGCGGCACTATCGTGATCGCCTCGACCTACGACTTGGGTGCCGCCAGCCTCGACGCGATCCGCTCCCGCTGGGACGGCTGGAAGGCTGAGAACTACCCCACAGAGGTGCATTCGCACTGACGAATCACGCTCCGGGGCTGGCAGACTGTAACGGTGCCAGCCGATTCTTCCCTGCCTCGCTCCGGGTCCAGCTCCGAGTCCGATCCTTCCGCCCTCCCGGCTGCCCGGCAGTCCGCGTTCTCCTTCGAGGTGGGCGCGCGGCTCAGCGAAACGCGGGCGCCGTCGTCGGGCACTTTGAACGCCGACGGCGGCAGCCGTCACCCGGGCGGCAAGCACGGGGAGTTCCTGGGCCGCACCGGAACCATCACCACGCCCCACGGCCAGATCCAGACGCCCGCATTCATCGCCGTCGGGACCAAAGCCACAGTCAAAGCCGTGCTGCCCGAATCCATGAAGGAGCTGGGTGCGCAGGCTTTGCTGGCCAACGCCTACCACTTGTATCTGCAGCCTGGACCGGAGATCCTGGACGCGGCCGGAGGGCTCGGCGCGTTCATGAACTGGGACGCGCCGACGTTCACGGACTCGGGCGGATTCCAGGTGATGAGCCTCGGCTCGGGGTTCAAGAAGGTCATCGACATGACCTCCGTGGATACATCCGGGCCTGACGACGCCGTGGCCCCGGGCAAGGAGCGGCTGGCGCATGTGGACGAGGACGGCGTCTGGTTCAAGTCGCATTTGAACGGGGACCGGCACCGTTTCTCCCCGGAGATCTCCATGCGGGTACAGCACCAGATCGGCGCCGACATCATGTTCGCCTTCGACGAGCTCACCACCCTGCAGAACTCCCGCGGCTATCAGGAGGAATCCCTGGAGCGCACGCGTCGCTGGGCCGAGCGCTGCGTGGTGGAGCATGAACGGCTGACTATGGAACGGGTGGGGAAGCCGTACCAGGCCCTGTTCGGCGTCATCCAGGGGGCACAATACGAGGACCTCCGCCGTAAGGCCTGCCGGGACCTGGGCGGGATGCCCTTCGATGGTTTCGGCATCGGGGGCGCCTTGGAGAAGGAGAACCTCGGCACCATTGTTCGTTGGTGCAACGAGGAACTTCCCGAGAACAAGCCACGGCACCTCCTGGGCATCTCCGAGCCGGACGATATCTTCACGGCCATCGAAAACGGCGCCGACACCTTCGATTGCGTCTCCCCCACCCGGGTGGCCCGCAACTCGGCCTTTTACACTCCGTCCGGTCGGTACAACCTGTCCGGGGCGCGCTACAAATCGGATTTCGGACCCTTGCAGG
Organism: Arthrobacter sp. NPDC080031; assembly: GCF_040702485.1. Lineage (NCBI taxonomy): Bacteria > Bacillati > Actinomycetota > Actinomycetes > Micrococcales > Micrococcaceae > Arthrobacter > Arthrobacter sp. NPDC080031. The sequence goes on along the minus strand of NZ_JBFBLA010000037.1, from coordinate 20,468 downwards.
ATGGTTGCGATTGCTACACCTGCGCCAACTATTCGCGGGCGTACATCCACCACTTGTACAAGGCCCATGAGATGGTATCGGCCACGCTCATCTCCATCCACAACGAGCGGTTCGTGGTGAAGATGGTGGACGATGCCCGCTTGGCCATCGAATCGGGGGACTTCTTCGAGTTCAAGGCCGAGACCTTGGGGCGGTACTACTCGTAGCTCGCCGCGAACCGGCGTCGCCGCCGTCGAGCTCACCCGGCGTTTTCCACATAGGCGACCACGCGGGTTCCGTGCGCCCCGGCGGGCCGCGAGGCTGGACCAATGACGCCTTCCCAACCACCTTCGCTCCCGGAAAAGGGCAACGTCTGGCGAACCGCTCAACTCCACGCACATGGGCTCAATTCCCGTGCAATCCAACTCTTGGTGCGTCAGGGCAAGCTTGTCCGGCTACGGTACGGCTGCTACATCCGGGCCGAGCTCTGGGAGAAGCAATCCCCTTGGCTCCGAAGCACGCAACTGATCTACGCGCATGCGCATGGAACGCTCACGACGTCGGCGGGAGACTTCGTATACAGCCACACCTCGGCGGCGCGGCTGCACCGCCTTTTCCTCTGGAATGTTGACGACCTCATCCACATCCTGCTTCCGGTCCGGCCGTCCAGCGAGCGCCTTGGCAAGGACGTCCGCGGTCACACCAGGCCTTTCGACGAGTCGGACATTGTGACAATCGGGAATTTGAGGGTCACGTCCTTGGAGCGGACTGTGGTGGATTGCGCCATGCTGCTGAGCTACAAGCAGGCGCTGGTGCTCATGGACCACGGGCTCAGGCTTGGCGCTGATCGTGCGCTTTTGCAGGCCATGGCCGACGCACTGGATGGTCGACGAGGCGTCAGGAACCTTCGAAAGGCCCTCGTCAACGCCGATCCACGATCCGAGTCGGCCGGCGAAACCTTGTGCCGCGAACTCATCTCGCGGCTGAAGTTGCCGATGCCCGAACCGCAGGTTGAGGTGCAGAGCAGGGCAGGTCGGCATCGGCTCGACTTTGCCTGGCGGGACGCAAAGGTCGCGTTGGAATTCGACGGCGAGATCAAATACTTCGATTTCAAGCCGACAGCCGAGGTGATTTTCCAGGAGCGGCGCCGGGAGAAGGCCCTTAGCGAGGACGGTTGGCGCTTCGTCCGCGTCGAGTGGAAGCACCTCTTTCGCGAGCAGGAATTCAAGAGCCGGATACTGAACGCCCTCCGTCGTTAGCCCGCGGCCGCCGCCGCTGCCTTCGCCGCCGTCGAGAACGCCGGAACGCGCCCCGATCGCCGAAACTCTCCGGCGAGCCGGCACCGTTCCGGCGAGCTCGCGTCCCGGGCCGACGCCCGCTCACATATACCGCGTCCCGGACCAACGCCCGCTCACACCCAGTAGCTGGGCTCGCGCTTCTTGATCCAGCCAATGACCAAGGACGTCACGGGCACAAGGATGTATTGGACGCCGACCTTGTATACGAAGCCAACAAGCACGTAATTGACGAAGCTTCCGAAGTCCGTAATGCCGATGACCGAGGCCGCGATGCTGCAGAAGATGAGCGTGTCCACGAATTCCCCCACCCCGGATGAACCCATGAGCCGGGCCCAGAGAGTTTTCTCACCCGAACGGGCTTTCATCTTGACCAGGATCAGGGAGTTGATGGTCTGGCCGGCCAGGAACGCGAGAAGCGAAGCCAGGACGATCTGAGGAACCGGCCCCAGTGCGCCTTCAATCGCAGCCTGCTTGGCGTTGCCGTAATCGTCATTGAAGCCGGGCAGCGCGATGATGATCCAGTAGCAGAGCGATGCGAATGCCGACAGCGCAAACGAGGTGATGATTGCTTTGCGGGCAACCTTGAATCCGTAGATCTCGCTCATCACATCGCCAAGAATGTAGGCAAGCGGGAAGAGGAAGAAACCGCCATCAGTGATGATCGGACCGAAGACGACCCCTTTGGCAGCGCCGATGTTGGACAGGATCAGCACGACGGCCATGCATGCCAGCATGATGCCGAAGTATGGGGAGCCTATTGACGCGAAGCGCGGCGCGGGTTTACTCAGGGTCTGGGATTCTGATGCTGACGTCATCGCTTGTCCGTTCGTAGTGGTTCGCGCAGGCGGCCGGAGTTGGCACGGTGCCCCGCTGTATTAGCACTGGTGGTGGATCCGCCTGCAAACCGCGGAGCCTCCCCCATTCTCGCATCGAGGAATCGAGAATTGTCCGGAAAACTCGCAACCGCCCACAACGCTCCATCAGATCAAGTGAGCGGGCGTACCGCCGAGACCCGTATAGGTGAGCGGGCGTTGGAGTCGCACCGAACCTGTACGACGCCCTCTGGCAGGGCGGCGCGCGCTGAGGCAAGCTTGGTCCAGGACGGGCTGGACGGCGGCCACGGAACGGAGCGGGGAAGCGCATGGTGGAACATTTTGACGCGGTGGACGAGTACATCGCGGCGCAACCCGGCGAGGTGCGAACCATCCTTCAGGAGATCCGACGCCGGGCACTGGCAGCTGTGCCCGGAGCCGGGGACAGGATCAGTTACGGAATCCCCACGATCACCCTCGACAACCACTACGTGGTGTATTTCGCGGCGTGGAAGCACCATATTTCCGTCTATCCAGTGCCCGACGGAGACGAGGACTTCGAGCGGGAACTCGCACCCTACCGGGCCGCCAAGGGCACATTGAAGTTCCCCCTCGGGAAGCCGATTCCGTATGAACTCATCGAAAGAGTGGCAACAGTGCTGGCTGAGCGCACGCGGCACCGGGGCGGCTACTGACAATCGACCTGTGCGGGGGTACGGTACAGCCATGCGCCGCGATGAGCTTGAGCACGCCATCCGGGCCGCTACGGATATCATCCACGGCGACCGCGTGATCGTGATCGGCAGCCAGTCAATTCTGGGATCCTTCACGGAGGACCAGCTACCTGCGACAATCACCATGTCGGACGCGGTCGACATAGCCCCGTTTTCCGACGACGATGCCGGCACGCTTGCCGACAGCATCGATTCCGCGCTTGGGGAGTGGTCGCCTTTCCACAAGGAGTTCGGGTTCTACGTCCAGGCGGCCGAAAGGGAGACTGCGGTGCTCCCGGAGGACTGGGAGTACCGCCTTGTCGGCGTGCGCAATGAGCGGACCCGGAACAGCACCGGACTTTGCCTGGATCCCTACGATCTCTGCGCGGCGAAGCTCATTGCCGCACGCCCCAAGGACCATGCATTCGTTCTGGCACTCGTCGAATCATCCCTCATCGACCGCGTCCGGCTCGTAGACAGAATCAGGATGATCGACCCCTCCGAGCCTCGCCGCGATGCGGCTTTGTCTTGGGCCATGTCGGTCTGACCCGGTCCCGGCCTGCCCCCAAGGAGTAGGCGTCACGCGGGGCAAGTTTTTGAGTCCGCGTCACGGGCCAAGCCGCGGAATTCCGGGGTTGTTCAACCCAAAGGAGTCCAAAAAGTTGCGCAGCGTGACGCGTCCCCAATACAACAGCCCAGAAAACTACCCCGAGTGCGCCTCCAGGAACGCATACACCTCGGTCTCGTCGACGCCGGGGAACGCACCCGGCGGCATGGCGGCCAGCAGGTGCGAGTGGGCGCGCGCGGACGGCCAGGCGTTGCCTGCCCAGGATGAAGCCAACGACGCCGGTGGTCGCTTGCAGCAGTTGGGGTCCGGACACGTCGAGGTAGCCCGCGCCGTCGTCTCCCTCCCGCGGAACCACTTCACGTGCTGGTACGGCACGCCGATGCTCAGGGAAAACTCCCCCGCCGCAGAGCGCTCGGTGCGGGCCGTGCACCAATAGGTGCCGGAGACGGTGTCGGTGTATTGGCTGTAGGCGCTGAACTTGTCCGGAACGTCGAACACGGCACGCGACGTCCATGCTTTGCATGCCGGTTGGCCCTCGATGGCGCCGGTGTGGTCCTGGGGGAAGGCGATGCCGTCGTTCTCATAGGCCTTGTAGATGATGCCGCTCTGGTGGGTCTTCTGGAAGTGGGTGGTGATGCCCAGGTGCTTCGTGGCGAGGTTGGTGAAGCGGTGCGCCGCGGTTTCATAGGAGACGGCGAAGGCGTCCCGGATGTCCTCGACGGCAATCTCCTTGGCGGCCTTCGCCTTCTGCAGGAATTCCAGGGTGGCGTGTTCGGGCAGGAGGAGCGCCGCGGCGAAGTAGTTCGTTGCGACGCGCTGCGCCAGGAAGTCGCCGTAGTTCTTGGGCGTTTCGTGGCCAAGAACGTAATGGCCCAGGGCCTGCAGGAGGACCGAACGGGGATCGTGGTCCTGCCGCTGGCTCTGCGTGAGATAAATTCGGTGATTCTTTAGATCGGTCACCGAGCGGGTGGAATGGGGCAGGTCGCCCACGTGGTGAAGCGTGAATCCGAGGTGGTCCGCGATGTCTGCGATGACGTGCTGGCTCAAGGGACCGGCGGTGTAGCCAACACCTTTGAGGACCTTCTGCGCTTCGGCCTCGTACTCCGGAAAATAGTTGCCGCGCTCGCGCATCATGGCACGCAGTTCACCGTTCGCGCGCCGGGCTTCTTCCGGCGTCGCGATCTGCTCGTTGAGCCTGCGCTCAAGCTCCTGCAGGAGGCCCACTTGCGACTCGAGAACATCGAGCGGTAGCCGTGCGCTGACGCGGATTTTCGGCAAGTTCAGGGACTCATAGAGGGGCCCGCGCTGGTACCGTTCCAGCTCGATTTCCAGGGCGGCCCGGCGGCTGGGCGGCTCCGCTCCGAGCAGCTGGTCGATGCCCACATTCAAGGCGGCCGCGAGTTGCTTCAACAAACCCAGCTTGGGTTCCCGCTTGCCGTTCTCAATGAGGCTCAGCTGGCTAGGGGCAGTCCCGACGGCGGCGCTCAGGTCGTCGAGGGTCAGCCCGGCCTGCTTGCGCAGATACCGCACGCGGCGGCCCAGGCTGATGACGTCCAGTTCGGCGTCGGAGGCAGAGGACGACGGCGGCGGTACTTCGCGATTCCAGCTCACAGGTGACATTTTTTGAGAATACGCGAAGAAGTGCATTTCTTTCCATGGTTTTCCTCTAGAAAGCCTCTTGGAAGTACTGAAAAGTAAGAACTACGGAAACCCCGGCCGGCCTGGACTGCAAAGGCGCAGCGAAGATCGGCCGGGGCTACATACACAGCAATACGCCAAAGTAGCGTCAAAGGAGACAGACAATGACCGCAGCATTTGAACCAGGACAGCCCGCCGCTCAGCAGACCGCAACCGAGCAGGCCGCCGCACTGGAGCTCGAATGGGCTGCCGACCCGCGTTGGGAAGGCGTCACCCGCGATTACTCGGCCACCGACGTCGTCCGCCTCCGCGGCCGCGTCTCCGAAGAACACACCCTGGCCAAGCGCGGCTCCGAGAAGCTGTGGAAGCAGCTCAAGGAAGAGCACAAGGAAGGCAAGTACACCAACGCCCTCGGTGCACTGACCGGCAACCAGGCCGTGCAACAGGTCAAGGCCGGTCTGCGGGCCATCTACCTGTCCGGCTGGCAGGTCGCCGCCGACGCCAACAACTCCGGCCACACCTACCCGGACCAGTCGCTCTACCCGGCCAACTCGGTCCCCACCGTGGTCCGCCGCATCAACAACGCCCTGCTGCGCGCCGACCAGATCGAATTCTCCGAAGGCATCCAGACGGTCGAGGACTGGCTGGTCCCGATCGTCGCCGACGCCGAAGCCGGCTTCGGCGGCCCCCTGAACGCCTACGAACTCATGAAATCCATGATCCAGGCCGGCGCCTCGGGCGTGCACTGGGAAGACCAGCTCGCCTCGGAAAAGAAGTGCGGCCACCTCGGCGGCAAGGTGCTCATCCCCACCCAGCAGCACGTCCGGACCCTGAACGCCGCCCGCCTCGCGGCCGACGTCGCAGGCACCCCGACGGTCGTCATCGCCCGCACCGACGCCGAGGCAGCCACCCTGATTACCTCCGACGTCGACGAGCGCGACCAGGAATTCATCCTCCGCGAAGGGGGACAGCCGGTCCGTACCGCTGAGGGCTTCTACAAGGTCCGCAACGGCATCGAACCCTGCATCGCCCGAGCCAAGGCCTACGCCCCGTATTCGGACCTCATCTGGATGGAAACGGGCACCCCGGACCTCGAGCTGGCCCGCAAGTTCGCCGAGTCCGTCAAGTCCGAATTCCCGGACCAGATGCTCTCCTACAACTGCTCCCCGTCGTTCAACTGGCGCAAGCACCTGGACGACGACACAATCGCGAAGTTCCAGCGTGAACTCGGCGCCATGGGCTTCACCTTCCAGTTCATCACCCTGGCCGGCTTCCACGCCCTGAACTACTCGATGTTCGACCTCGCCCACGGCTACGCCCGCGAAGGCATGAGCGCCTACGTCGAACTCCAGGAAAAGGAATTCGCCTCCGAGTCCCGCGGCTACACCGCAACCAAGCACCAACGCGAAGTCGGCACCGGCTACTTCGACGACATCGCAACTGCGCTCAACCCGAACGCATCCACCCTGGCCCTGGTGGGATCCACCGAAGAAGGCCAGTTCCACTAAAACTTCCCGTTCGACGGCGGGGCGGCATCCGTCCCGAGCTAGCCCGGCTCGCCCCGGGGCGTCTCCGCCGCGCCACCGGCCTACGGACCGGCAATGCTCTGCCTGCTATTCCCCACGTCCCGGTTTCGACCTCGCTGAGCGAGGACGGACCGGGACGCAGGGCCCCTTTTACGCAGGCTGCCGCAATACCCGCCCTCCGGCCTCGAGCGTAAGGCGCCTTTCCGGCGGCCGGGCAAGATGATCCGGAAGCGTGCGTAAAAGGGGCCCTGTCCCCGCCCCGGCCGAGCTTTGCGAGGCCTTTTCGGGCGGGGATGGGGAATAGCACGCGGAGGATTGCCTTGGTTGGCACCGAACCCAGCCACGGACCCGGCACCGTATCGAACCCCCAGCTAAACAGGCCCGCCGTCGAACATTTGCTTCTCTGAGGAGAGATTGAAATGAACAGCTTCACCGACAATTACACGATCAACGGCATCACGCTGACCGCCCAGCCCATCCACCGGCAGAACGAGGTTCTTACTCCGGATGCCTTGGAGTTCGTGGCAGCGTTGCATCGCGCGACGGCGGAGCGCCGCCACGAGCTCATGCAGGCGCGGCACACCCGCCGCGGGCAGATTTCCAGCGGCCAGGATCCGCGGTTCCTCCCGGAGACCGCGGAAATCCGCAACGATCCGAACTGGCGCGTCGCTCCCCCGGCCCCGGGCCTGGAAGACCGCAGGGTCGAGATCACCGGACCGGTTGACCGGAAGATGACGATCAATGCGCTCAACTCCGGCGCCAAGGTGTGGCTGGCCGACATGGAAGACTCTTCCACCCCCACGTGGCGCAACGTCATCCAGGGCCAGCTGAACCTCACGGACGCGCTGGAACGCCGGATCGACTTCATCTCTCCCGAGGGCAAGGAATACAAGCTCCGTGCCGCCGAGGACTTGCCGACCATCGTGGTCCGGCCCCGCGGCTGGCACCTGCCGGAGAAGCACATGCTCATCGACGGGAAGCCCGTTGCCGGTGGCGTGGTGGACTTCGGCCTCTTCTTCTTCCACAACGCCCGCCGCCTGCTCGCACAGGGCAAGGGCCCGTACTTCTACCTGCCCAAGATCGAGAACCACCTCGAAGCGCGCCTCTGGAACGACATCTTCATCCTGGCCCAGGACCTGCTCGGCATCCCGCAGGGCACCATCCGCGCCACAGTGCTGATCGAGACCATCACCGCGGCATTCGAAATGGAGGAGATCCTCTTCGAGCTGCGCGATCACGCTTCGGGACTGAACGCCGGCCGCTGGGACTACATCTTCTCCGTGATCAAGAACTTCCGCACCCGCGGCCCCCGCTTCGTGCTGCCGGACCGCGCCCAGGTCTCCATGACCCAGCCGTTCATGCGCTCCTACACCGAGCAACTCGTCCGGGCGTGCCACCGCCGCGGCGCCATGGCGATCGGCGGCATGGCCGCGGCCGTCCCCAACCGCAAGGACGAGGCCGCCAACACGGCAGCCTTCGAGAAAGTCCGCGCAGACAAGACCCGCGAAGCCGGCGACGGTTTCGACGGTTCCTGGGTTGCGCACCCGGACCTGGTTCCGGTCTGCCGCCAAGTGTTCGACGGCGTACTCGGCAATCGTCCGAACCAACTGGACCGCTCACGCGAGGACGTCACCCCGGACGACCGTGCACTGATCGACGTCGCCTCCACCGTGGGCACCATCACCGAAACCGGCATCCGGAACAACATCGAAGTGGGCATCCGCTACATCGAGTCCTGGCTGCGCGGCAACGGCGCCGTGGCCATCCACAACCTCATGGAAGACGCGGCCACCGCTGAGATCTCCCGCTCACAGCTGTGGCAGTGGATCTACTCCCACGCCATCACCGACACCGGTGAAGTCATCACCCGCGAATGGGTCACCGACCTGCTGGACGAGGAGTTCGCACGCCTCGAACGTTTCGACGACGACCGCTTCAACGATGCCCGCAGCATCTTCGAAGAGGTAACCCTCGCCGAGGAGTTCCCCACCTTCCTGACCATCCCGGCCTACGCCCGCTACCTCACGGAAGCCCGCGAGGAAGCGACCAAGGAAGAACTCGTCGCCGCTTAGGCCCGTAGATAAAGCCGCCGTCCGCTGGGCTGCCTGCACTCTTCGCAACAAGTGACCCCGAAGGCCGGGGAAGCAGCCCAGCGGACGGACCCCCACCCAAGTAGCTCGCATTTGTTGTCGTTTTGACCGCTCATAACGACAACAAATGCGAGCTAGTTGGGCGTACGACGGCGGCCCACACCTGCCGCTGCGAACTCACCTAGCGTTGCCGGGCCACCCAGCGCACCGAGAGGGTAGTGCAGACGCAGAACGCGGCGACCGAGCCAAGGATTACCAGGAGCGGCACGGTCCAGCTGCCGGAGATGCCGTGCACGTAGCCGATGATGGTGGGCGCCAGGGCCGCGAAGCAGTAACCGACCCCTTGCACGACGGCGGACATCTTGCCAGCCGAGGCTTGGTCGCGGGCGAACTTGATGATGGCGATGAAGATGACCGTGATGCCGCCACCCTGCGCGACTCCGCCCAGGGACGACCACAGCCACCACCAGCCCGGAGCCAGCAACAAACCCAGGGGCACGGTGAGCCACAAGGCACTCAAGGTGGCCGCCACCGCCGTCGTACTCGCGAAACGGGCGAGCAGCGGTACACCGAGCCCGCCCAAAATCGCGAAAATCTGGAAGAGCGACGATCCCGCACCGGCTTGTGCGGTGCCCATGCCCAGCTCGTCGGCGAGGAAGCTCGGAAGCCATGCGGTCACTCCGTAGTACGAAAATGCCTGGCCGGCGAAGCCGAGCGTCAGTCCCACCGTCAACCAGCCAACGCCGGAAGCGTTGCCGGACCGCGAGCCTTCGGCGGCCGGAACGGGTTCCGGAACGAACGCGCTGCGGGCACCGACGGTGGGGATCCAGAACAGGATGGCCACCAGGGCCAGGAGGGCACTTGCCGCGAGGGCAAGCCGCCAGCCCACGAGTTCGGCGAGCGGGGCGGTGGCCACCGAGGTCAGGAAGGACCCGATGTTCAGCGCCGCCGTGTACACACCCATCGCGGTTGCCTGGCGTCGCGGCGCGAAGTCCCGGCGGATGATGAGTGGCACTGCGATGTTGCCGATAGTGATGGCGAGGCCGACGAGGACGGTGCCCACCATGACCGGAACACCACCGCCGCTTGAGCGGATCACGACGCCGGCCAGCACACCCACCAGCGTGAGCATCACCGCGAACTCGGCGCCGAACCTTCGTCCGGCCATCGAAGCCAGCGGCGCGGCGAGCGAGAAGCAGAGCACGGGAATTCCCGTCAGCAGCCCGAGTTCCACGGGCGAGAATCCCAGATCCCGTTTCAGGGAATCCACCACTGGCGCCACCGCGACGAAGGGTCCCCGCATGTTGAGGGCAATGAGGCCGATGCACGCGAGGATCAGCCAGCCGCGTGGGACCTTGGCGAGGAATTGGCCGGTCATGGAGCGCAGTAAAGGGCGGGGAAAGTAGGCATCACCTTCATTGCTATCACGGCATGGCGCGGCGGAACGCCATAATGGCCCGTCAGCCCGTTGCTTGGAGCGTGGCTTCGATCACGGCCGGGGACAAAACGTGCTGGGTGACCATCTGGCTCGCACCGAGGATCGCGGCCCGGTCGCCGGCCATCGAGATGCCGATGCGCAGATGCGACGTAGCCAATGGCAGGGAGCGCCGGTAGACAACTTCGCGGATGCCGGCCACGAGGTGCTCGCCGGCCTCCCCCACGCTGCCGCCGATGACGATCATGGAGGGGTTAAGCAGATTGACGACAGTTGCCAGGACATCGCCGACGTCGCGCCCGGCCTGCCGGAGCGCTTGGATGGCCTGCAGGTTTCCCTCGGCTACGAGTCGCAACACATCGCCGCCGTTGCTCGCAGCGAGTCCTTGGGTTTGAAGTTGGCGCGCGATGGCGGGCCCGGAGGCCAGCGCTTCAAGGCAGCCGTAGTTCCCGCAACGGCAGAGGATGTCGTCGCCGCGGGGAACCCGGACATGGCCGAGGTCCCCGGCAGTGCCGTTGGCGCCGCGCTGCAGCTCGCCGCTGCTGATGATGCCGGCGCCGATGCCCGTGGCGATTTTGATGAAGAGCAAATTGTCGTGGTCCGGCCAAAACGCCGTGCGTTCTCCCAAGGCCATGATGTTGACGTCGTTGTCCACCAGCACCGGAACCGGCAGCGAGCGCTGCATGTAAGGGACCACGTCGAATCCGTCCCAGCCGGGCATGATCGGAGGCTTGACCGGCCGGCCCGTGTCGTGTTCCACCGGGCCGGGCAGTCCGATGCCGATCCCGGCAAGGTCCTCAAGGTTGCGGCCGGCTTCGGCGAGCAGTTCCCGCCCTGCCGCGACCACCCTGCCGAGCACCACATCGGGGCCGTCGGCGACTTCCTGTGCGAGGCGGCGCTCGGCAAGGACTGTTCCACCGAGATCGGTGACCGCGACGATCACGTGCGTCGCTCCGACGTCGACCGCCAAGACAACCCGGGCCGCAGGGTTGAAGGCAAAGCGCGACGGCGGCCTGCCGCCACTGGAACTCGCCTCACCGGCGGGGCCAACGAGTCCGGAGTTCATGAGGGCGTCGATGCGCGAGGCGACTGTGGAGCGGGCCAGTCCGGTGGTGAGGGCGAGTTCGGCCCGGGTTCGTGCCTGGCCGTCGCGAAGAAGCTGGAACAGATCTCCCGCACGCGAAAGGCTTCCGGCGTCCTGTACGGAGCCGTCCTTGCCGGGCTCTTTTCCGGGTGCTGAGGTCATGCATTAGTGATAGCACGATTGCTTATGCGTGTCACGCAGCAAAAGATTGTCCGACGAATTCCATCTTTTGCTTGCTCATCGACAAAAGTCATCGTAGGTTGTTCGTGAGAAGGGTCACGTAGCCCACGAAGCCGCGCTGAAACTCCAGAGACTCCGTTTACGAAGAGGTAACTGATCTTGTCTAGCCACTCACAGGCAACACCCTTGCGATCACCACGGCCCCTCGGCATCGGCATCCTCGGCGCCGGCCCAGTCACCCAAGCAATCCACCTTCCTTCCCTCGCCCGGCTCCGGAACATCCTGGAAGTCCGCCACATCATGGACGTCGAATCCTCGGTCGCCGAATCGGTCGCAGCCCGGGTCGGCGCCAACTACAGCACGAGCATGGATGCGCTCCTGGGCGATCCCGACGTCGACATCGTGGCCATCTGCAGCCCCCACCAGTTCCACGCGGACCAAGTCATTGCCGCATGCCGTGCGGGAAAGAAGGCCGTCCTCTGCGAAAAGCCCTTCGCCATGAGCGGCGAGGAAGCGGCCCGGATTTCGGCAGTCAGCGAGGAAACCGGCGTTCCGATCATCGTGGGCGCCATGCACACCTTCGATCCAGGCTGGCTCGCCGCCGAAGCCAATTGGGGCGATCTCCCCGGCAACGTCCACACCATCCGCTCTTCCATCGTCCTCCCGCCCAATGCCCGGTTCGAAGACTTCGCCACCGAAATCATCACCCGGCCCGCAGGCGGCACCCCTGACTACAGCGACGTCGAGGTCATCAAGAATGCCCTCCGAGGCGGCATCATGGGACTCGCCATCCACGACCTTCCCCTCGTCCGCCGCTTCACCCCGGATTTCGAAGACCTCGAGGTGCTGCAGGCGCGCCACGTGCGCCCCTTCGGTTACGTGATCTCCCTCCGGTGCGGAAAACCGGGTGCAAGTGAGCGGATCATCGAGCTCAGGGCAGCCATGAACAAGACGTGGAAGCCGGAATGGGTCTTCGAAGCGATCTCGGACGACACAGCGCTTCGCGTGGACTTCACTCCTTCCTACGTGCAGGCGGGTTCGGCCTTCGCAACCATCACCCGCGGCACCACGAGCACCACGTACGGACCGTTCGAGCACAACGGCTATGAGGGTGAGTGGCGCGAACTCGCCCAACTGGCCCTCGGAACCAAGCAACCGCCGTCGGCCGAAAGCCTCATCAATGACCTCACCTTCGCGATAGCCATTGCCGACGCCACAGTTGATGAGGCGGCAGCCGAGCATGCCCAGCACGCAAACAGCCACGCAGGAGCACGCTCATGAGGACCCAATACACGGTCACTTCCACCCCGCAGGCCGAAGAGAGCGGCGCCGTGGCACTCGCGGTCGCTTCGCTTCCGGCAAGCTTCGGCCCGGTAGCAGCCGGGGAGGCCGCACGGATCTCCGCGATCGAGGGCGCTCCAGGTTGGACCACGGAGGCCATCAAGGCGATCGACGGCGGGGCGTCGGGCATCGTCGTCGTCAATCCTGTACCGGAAAGCACCGCCGCCCTGCTCCACGCCGCTGAAGTGTCCGGCGTCGCGGTTGTCCTGGACCAGCGCTGGGCATCGAACCCCGGTCTCGCCGGAGCAGAAGACGCCGCCCGCACGGCGGCCGGCCGTGCCGCCATGCTGGACTCGGTCGCGACGGCCGCAGCAGGCTCGGATCCGGAGCGGCTGCTCACTGAGCATCTCGCCGCCGTCGTGCGCGTCACCGGCGGGCTGGACGCGCTTCGCCTCCTCCGCCGCGGCACGCACGGCTACACCGCTTCCGGGCGGCTCGCCAACGGTGCTCCGGTTTCGCTCCAGGGCGTTCTGAGCAACTCCCGGCCCGCCGGCGTCGACTTCCGCCTCTACACCGACGACGGCGGTGTCAGCATCACGGTTCCGGAGCCGCATGCCGCGTGGCCGGCGGAGGTCCGGGCCACCGGACCCCAAGGAGAAATCCTCCTGCCCACGCGTTACGAATCCGCCCACCGCACCACCTGGCGCCGGCTCAAGGAACACCTCGACGCCGGCACTCTCCCTTCCGATCTGGCCGGCTTTGCGCGGCTGACCGAATCCATCGCGCACCTGACCTGAACCCGAGCTCTTCAACTACGCAACCAGCAAATCGAGCAAAACAAAGCACCAAAAGCAATCATCAGCCTTCTCGACGACGAGCCGGACCGCATCAAACGCGAAGACCACGCAGCGGTCCCGAAAGGAACCATCATGAATGTTCAGTCCGAAGCCAGCCGCAATTTCTCCCGCAGGGGTTTCCTCGGCCTCACGGCGGCAGCAGCGGCTGTCCCCCTGCTCGCGGCTTGCGGAGGCGGCTCCAGCTCGAGCTCCGGTGGCGGGGCCATCAAGTTCTGGGACATGCCGTGGGCCACCCCGGCCTATAACGATGCCGCGAAGAAGATCACCGAGTCCTACGCCCCGACCGGCAGCAACGGCAAGGCCGGTTACCAGCTCATCCAGTGGAACAACTTCTACCAGACGTTCTCCTCGGCCATTGCATCCAAGACCGGTCCCGCGGTGTCCACCGGTGGCGGTTTCCAGGCCTTCCAGTTCGACCAGCAAGGGCAGATTGCCTACGCGGACAAGGTCATCGACGCGCTCAAGAAGAACGGCCAGTTCGACGACTTCCTGCCCGGCGTGCTTGACCCGTTCAAATCCGACAAAGGCTACGTTGCCGTTCCCTGGCAGCTGGACATGCGCGTCTTCTGGTACCGCAAGTCCCTCTTCGACCAGGCCGGCGTCGCACTGCCCACTGACTGGGCCTCGTTGCTGGATGCAGGCAAGGCCTTGAAGAAGATCGGCGCCTTCGGCTTCGCCACCGGCTCCGGCGCCGGCAACAACATCGGCAACCACTCCATGATCATGATGATGGTCAACAACGGCGGTGGCGTCTTCACCAAGGACGGCCAGCTGGACGTCATGAACGACCGCAACGTCGAAGCCACGGAGTACCTCCTGGAACTGGTCTCCAACGGCATCATCGACCCCGCTGCGGTCAGCTACACCTCGGACAACCTCAACGCGCAGTGGAAGGACAAGAAGGCTGCCTTCGGCCCGTACGTCCTAGGCGTGCCGGCTCGCGTCGGCGACACATCCGGCGACATCATGGTGGCCAGTCCGATCGCAGGCCCGCACGGCGACAAGCACGGATTGGTGTTCCCGAACAACATCATGATGTACAAGAACACCCCGTCCCAGGAATCCTCCGAGGCCTTCCTGACCTACTACATGGGCCAGCTCAAGGAGCTGTGGCGCCAGAAGCTCATGAACGCGCTCCCGGTATTCAAATCCATCACGGAAATGCCCGAATTCACGAGCGACCCGAACAACGTCAAGATCGTCAAGGAATGGCAGCCCATCGCAAAGACCTTCGCCGCGCAGGGAACCTCGCTCAACGCCAACCTCGCTGTCCTCGACGGCGGCCAGGCGCTGAACCAATTCACCCAGACCATCCTGACCGGCAAGACCGACGCCAAGACGGCGCTCACGGCCTTCAAGACCGGCCTCGAGTCCGTCATCAAGAAGTAAAGCCGTCGCCATGGCAACCACAACAACACAATCCGGGCTCGCCCGGGCCCGTCGGGGGCTCGCTCCCGGCGGGTCCGGCGGCGGGTCCCTGAACCGCAAGAGCAAACTTTCGGGGCAAACCAAGCGGACGTTCTTCTGGCTCCTGCTGCCCTCGGTCATCCTGCTCGTCCTGATCCACGGCTACCCGCTGGTCTACGCCGGCGTCCAGGCCACGCACGACGGCTCCCTGATCGACACGGGCAGCTTCGTCGGAGTCGACAACTTCGGCCACGTCCTGACCTCCCCGGCCTTCTGGAAGGCCGCCCAGTTCACCCTGTGGTTCACAATCGTCGGCGTCTTCGGCTCCTGGCTGGTTGGCCTTGGGCTGGCCCTGCTGCTGCGCACCAAAATCCCGGCGGGCGGGACCTTCAAGGTCCTCCTCCTACTGCCCTGGGTCGTCCCGATCGTGGTCTCCTCGACAGCCTGGAACTGGCTCGTCGCCACCCCGGACAGCCTCATCCCCTCCATCTTCCGGAACCTCGGACTCGGCACGCCCCTGTTCCTGGCGGACCCGCACCTCGCCGCCGTCATGGTCATGGTCTTCAAGGTCTGGGTCAGCTTCCCTTTCATGATGATGATGATCTCCGCCGCCCTGGCCTCGGTAGATACCACCGTCTATGAAGCCGCAAGCATGGACGGTGCCAGCAAATGGCAGCAGTTCACCCAGATCACCCTGCCGCTGATCGCCCGCTCCACCTACATCAGCTGGATCCTGATGACGATCTTCTGCGTCAACGACTTCCCCACCATCTACCTCCTTACCGGCGGCGGCCCCGTTGACGCCACCACCTCCCTCGTGGTGCTGGCCTACCGCACGGTCTTCCAGGACTTCCAGACCGGTCCCGGCGTCGCCATCGCCTTCCTCATGACCCTCACCCTCGTCGTCGTGTCGGTCTTCCTGTACCGCCAGATCCGAAGGTCGAGCGTCGAATAATGAGCGCAGTACTCCACGCCCATCCCGAATCCGGACCCGCGCTCGGCGTCGCGGGACCCGAAAAAACCCGCCGCGTCCTCTCCGAAGCAGGCATGCGCGGACGCTGGTGGCGGTTCGTCCTGATCCTTGCCATCACCGCCGTCGTCCTGGTTCCCATCATGGTCACCGTTGTCCTGGCCCTGACACCGGGCCCCAACAGCACCGCGACCGGCCTCACTTTGGAGAACCTCAGCAACGTCTTCTCCAAGACCCTGGCCGCCACCTGGCTCAAGAACAGCCTCATCACCACCGTCAGCACGGTGATCGTCGCCGTCGCCGTGGCCGCGCCCGCCGGCTATGTCCTCTCCCGCGGCCGATCCAGGGCCGTCTCCGGCTACTCGCTGCTGCTGTTCGTCATGCAGTCCCTGCCGATCATCACTTCGGTTGTGCCGTTGTTCATCTTGTTCGCAGGCCTGGGACTCGTGGACAACCTCATGGGACTGATCATTATCTACGTCGGCTCGACAATGACCGTGGCCACGTGGATGATGGCCGCATACTTCGATTCCATCCCGGTCAGCCTCGAGGAGGCGTCGTGGATCGATGGCTGTTCGGTCTTCGGTTCG
The DNA here is from genome assembly GCF_040702485.1 of Arthrobacter sp. NPDC080031. Lineage (NCBI taxonomy): Bacteria > Bacillati > Actinomycetota > Actinomycetes > Micrococcales > Micrococcaceae > Arthrobacter > Arthrobacter sp. NPDC080031. Next base: position 4,040 of record NZ_JBFBLA010000037.1, on the reverse strand, counting down.
TTCACGAAGGTGGTGCTGCGCAATTCCCTGCCCGGCATCCTGTCCACCGCCATCTTTGCCTTTCTCCTGGCCTGGAACGACTACCTCGTCGCGATCGTGTTCCTGCGCTCCAACGAAATCTTCACCCTCCCCATGGGCGTCCAGTCGTTCTTCCAGCAAAACCAGACCGACTGGTCCGGCGTCATGGCCCTCGCGGTCATCATGATGCTTCCGCCCATCATCGTGTTCGCCACCCTGAACAAATACTTCAGCGTCGGCGGCATCGGCGGATCCCTCGCCGGCCGCTAATCGAACTTTTTTCACGCAACTGACAAACGCAAAGGAAAACCATGTCTTACTCCATCCAGCTGTACACCCTGCGAAACGCCATGCAGGAAGACCTGCCGGGCACCATCAAGAAGGTTGCCGAGATCGGTTACACGCAGGTTGAGCCCTACAACTTCGTGGCCACAGCGAAGGAGCTAGGCGCTGCTTTGAAGGAGAACGGGCTGAGCGCCCCCTCCGGCCACGCGCCGCTGCTGAGCCAGGACCAGGATGAGATCTTCGCCGCCGCGAAGGAACTGGGCATCAGCACCGTGATCGACCCGTATCTTCCTGCCGAGCACTGGCAGAAAGCCGAGGACATCCAGGCCACGGCGGCAAAGCTCAACGCCGCCGCGAAGAAGGGCGCCGAATACGGCATCCGCGTCGGCTACCACAACCACGCCTGGGAGCTCGAGTCCAGCATCGAGGGCCAGACCGCCCTGGAGTACTTCGAAAGCCTCCTCGACCCTGAACTGGTCCTGGAGGTCGACACCTACTGGGCATCGGTCGGCGGCCAGGATCCAGTGGAGCTGCTCGCCCGCCTCGGCGACCGGGTGAAGTTCATCCACATCAAGGACGGCCCCGGCACCACGGAGACCAAAGCCCAGCAGCCGGCGGGCCAGGGCACCATCCCGGTGCTCGACGTCGTTGCTGCCGCCAAGTCCCTCGAAGTGGGCGTCGTGGAGTTCGACGACTACGCCGGAGACATCTTCGAAGGCATCGCCCAGAGCCTCGCCTTCCTCCAGAACAACGCAGCACAGGACGTGAATGCATGAGCGCCGGAACGCACCAGACCACACCTTCCACCCGCCGGGGTCCCGTAGGCGTCGCCGTCATCGGCGCAGGGAACATCAGCAAGGCGTACCTGGACAACCTGACGGTCTTCCCGGACCTGAAAGTCCATGTCATCGCAGACCTCTTCGAGGACGCCGCGCAGGCGCGGGCCAAGGAATACGGCATCCCGGCGTGGGGCGGGGTGGACGCGGCCCTGAACCACCCCGACGTCGAGATCATCGTGAACCTGACCATCCCGGCCGCGCACGTCGAGGTGGCCACCGCCGCCGTGAACGCCGGCAAGCACGTCTGGACCGAGAAGCCCTTCTCCCTGGACCGCGAATCCGGCCTGGCCCTGCTGAAGACCGCGGACGCGGCGGGCATCCGGCTGGGCTGCGCGCCGGATACTTTCCTGGGCGCGGGCCTGCAGACGGCCCGCCGGATCATCGAACGCGGCGACATCGGCACCCCGCTGACCGCCCTGACGATGTTCCAGACCCCGGGCCCGGAGTCCTGGCACCCGAACCCGGCGTTCCTGTTCGCCCACGGCGCGGGACCGCTGTTCGACATGGGCCCGTACTACATCACCGCCCTGGTCCAGGCCTTCGGGTCCGTCCGGCGCGTGGCCGCCGTCGGGTCCAAGGCCAAGGAAACCCGCGTGGTCGGTTCCGGGCCCAAGGCCGGGGAGGAATTCCCGGTCGAGGTCCCCACCCACGTCTCCGCGATGCTGCAGTTCGAGTCCGGGGCCTCCTCGCACAGTGTCTTCAGCTTCGAATCCCCCCGCCTGCGGATGGGTTTCGTGGAGATCACCGGCACCGAGGGCACCCTGGAAGTGCCGGACCCGAACTTCTTCGACGGGGACCTCAAGCTCTGGCGTGCCGGGGCCCGGGAAGCCGAAACCATCCCCGCCACGGGACCGGCCAACGGCCGCGGCATGGGCGTGCTGGACATGGCCCGGTCCCTGCGCGCCGGTGTCCCGCACCGCGCCCAGGGCGCCTTGGCCTACCACGTGGTCGACACCCTGGTCTCCATCGCCGAGTCCGCCGAAACCGGCACCTTTGTAGGCGTCGACAGCTCCGCCGTCACGTCCCAGGCCCTCCCCGAGGACTGGGACCCGATGGCCGCCACCCTCTAGGAACCCACCCATGACCAGCCCCGCCCCCACCAACCCTCACACCGGCGACCCGGGCAAGACACCCCTGGGTGTTGCCGCGATCGGCTACGCGTTCATGGGCAAAGCCCACTCCAACGCGTGGCGGAACGTGGGCAGCTTCTTCGACGTCCCGGCCTTCGAACAGAAAGTGCTCGTGGGCCGGGACCCGGAACAGGTCGCCGAAGCCGCCGCCAGGTACGGGTGGGCCGAGTCCGCCACGGACTGGCGCTCCGTCCTGGAACGCGATGACATCCACATCGTGGATATCTGCGCTCCGGGCTGGATGCACGCCGAGATCGCCATCGCGGCGCTGGAGGCGGGCAAGCACGTGCTCGTGGAAAAACCCCTTGCGAACACCCTGGCCGAAGCCGAAGCCATGACGGACGCCGCGCGTGCCGCCCGCGCGCGCGGCATCCAGTCCATGACCGGGTTCAACTACCGCAGGGTGCCGGCACTCTCCCTCGCGAAGGAACTAATCGCCGAGGGCCGGCTCGGAACCGTCCGGCACGTCCGCGCCGCCTACCTCCAGGACTGGCTCGTGGACCCCGACTCCCCCATGACCTGGCGGCTCAACAAGGAAACCGCCGGATCCGGGGCCCTGGGCGACATCGCCTCCCACGCGATCGACCAGGTCCTCTTCCTCCTCGCAGACACCGTCACCGAGGTCTCCGGCCGGCTGCACACCTTCGTGGACAGCCGCCCCGGCGCGGATGGTCCGCAACAAGTAACGGTCGACGACGCCGCCTGGGCCACGCTGACCCTCGCCTCCGGGGCGGTCGCCTCGGTGGAAGTCTCCCGCATGGCCACCGGCAAGAAGAACTCGCTCACGATGGAAATCTACGGCGAGAAAGGCTCGCTCCTGTTCGACCTGGAAACCCTCAACGAACTGGGTTTCATGGACGCCACGGTGCCCGTCAGGGAGCAGGGCTTCCGCCGGATCCTCGTCAACGAACCCGCACACCCCTACATGGCCGCCTGGTGGCCCCAGGGCCACGTCATCGGCTGGGAGCACACCTTCACCCACCAGATCCGCGACTTCCTGGCAGCCATCGACGCCGGGACCCCGCCGTCGCCGTCGTTCGAGGAAGGACTCGCCGTCCAGCAGGTCCTGGCCGCCATCGAAGAATCCGCCGACGCCAAGTCCGCCATCATCCAGGTCGCCGGCCACTAAGCACCCCGCAGCGCAATCTTTCATAAGGAGAACCATGTCCCGCCCGTACACCCTGTTCACCGGCCAGTGGGCCGACCTGCCCTTCGAGGACGTCGCGAGACTCGCCTCCGGGTGGGGCTACGACGGCCTGGAAATCGCCGTGTCCGGGGACCACCTGGACGCCTGGCGCTGGGATGAACCCGGCTACGTCGAATCCAAGCTCGCCGTCCTGGACAAATACAACCTCAAGGTCTGGGCGATCTCCAACCACCTCAAGGGCCAGGCCGTCTGCGATGACCCGATCGACTTCCGCCATCAGGGAATCGTCGGGGCCAAGGTCTGGGGCGACGGGGACCCCGAGGGCGTGCGCCAACGCGCCGCGGAGGAAATGAAACACACCGCCCGCCTCGCCCAAGCTCTCGGGGTGGACACCGTCGTCGGGTTCACCGGCTCCTCCATCTGGCAGTACGTCGCGATGTTCCCGCCCGTCCCGGAAAAGGTCATCGAGGCCGGCTACCAGGACTTCGCGGACCGCTGGAATCCCATCCTGGACGTCTTCGACGAATGCGGGGTCCGCTTCGCCCACGAAGTCCACCCGTCCGAGATTGCCTACGACTACTGGACCACCGTGCGAACCCTGGAAGCGATCGGGCACCGGGA
>NZ_JBFBLA010000036.1:0-46279 GCF_040702485.1 Arthrobacter sp. NPDC080031 | reverse complement strand
GCGTCATGTCCGGCCCCCTGGTCCGCTCCTCCTACCGCGCCGGACGCCTCTGGGCCACCGCGATGCGCAAGAAAGGCCGCGAAATCCCCGCGCACCTGGCCCACATCGCCGAAGGCATCCAGGACTCCGGCACCACCCGCCAGGAAGCCCGCACCCTCCTCGCACACCACGCATAGCACGTCGGCTAAAGCACGGTCAAAGGACCGGACCCCGGACAAGTCCGGCGTCCGGTCCTTTGGCATAAATCACGTAGAATTAAGGCACTATGGCGAAATCCCCTGATTCCAGCAACTCGACAACATCGGCTGCCGACGCTCCTAAGCGCGGCTTGTTTTCCCGCAAGCCCAAGGAAGCCAAGGCCAAGAAGCCGAGCCAGCTGAAGCAGATCGGCGAGGTCTTCAAGATGACCCGCCGCAATGACCCCATCGTCGTGTGGCTCATGCTGTTGGCGTTCTTTGGCGTCGTTGCTGTCAGCCTCGTCGTTGGGCTCCTCCTGAACAACTGGGTCACAGGCCTGATCATCGGCATCCCCTTGGGCCTGCTGGCAGCTGTCTTCATCCTCTCGCGCCGCGCGGAACGGGCTGCCTTCGCGCAGATCGAGAACCAGCCCGGAGCTTCCGGTGCGGCTTTGGGAACCCTGCGCCGCGGCTGGATCACTGAGGACCAGCCGGTCGCCGTCAACCCGCGTACCCAGGACGCTGTCTTCCGCGCCATCGGCCGTCCCGGCGTCGTGCTGGTCAGCGAAGGACCGTCGCACCGCGTCAAGCCGCTGGTCGACGCGGAGCGCAAGAAGCTCGCCCGCATCCTGCCGAACGTCACCATTCACGTGATCGAAAGCGGTCGCGGCGAAGGCCAAGTGCCCATCAGCCAAATCGCAAAGACCATGAACAAATACAAGAACGAGCTCACCAAGGTTGAGGTAGGAGCGGTCAGCAAGCGGATCTCTTCGCTAGGCAACCGCCTGCCGATCCCCAAGGGCATCGACCCCTACAAGGCACGCCCTGACCGCAAGGCAGCACGCGGACGCTAACCAACACGACAGCCGCCCGTTCCTGGACTTCCAGGAACGGGCGGCTTTTTTGTCCGCGTAAAAGTTACATCCGGATGAGGATGGTGTTCATGGCCCTGTCGTGGAGGCCACGCTGGTCGGGATCGAAAACAACCGCAGGAATCACCAGGCACAGGAGGATCGTCCTGACCAAGGCAGCCAAGGGTCCAGCCTGTGCTCCTCCGAGCCGCACCACGTGGATGCCGGCGACCCGGTGTCCGATGCTGTAGCCCAGCGTGCCGATGAGAAGGATCTGTTCCACCGCGAAGACGGCGAGCGTCGCCCACTGGTTGCCGCCGAAGGCAAAGTTGCTGATCACCAAGGCAATGACCCAGTCGATGCAGATTGCCAGGATGCGGCGGCCGGCCCGGGCCATGGAGCCGGGGCCGGACTCGGGCAGGCCGAGCCGCGCTCCCGGGTACTTGGAAATTCCGGACGTGTCCGGCCCTGTGAGCCATGAACCAATATCTTTGCGATCAACCACGCTTCAAGCTTACGGCTTCACCATCGGATGGTTGGCGGCGATGGTCGCAGGCAGTGGAACGTTCACAGTGTTCACAAGGAAACAGACACATAGGCGTAAGACATAGACTGGCACTGCAGTAGACCAGTAGCGTTTACACGGCAGGCAGTTCTGTAACCTGCCCGAAACAATACTGACACTCCGGGGAAATCCCATTTCCCTATGGTTGGAGAAGTTGCTAGCCGCCGCATCAGGGATACTTTTTTGTTTCCCTGCTTTCGGTTTGCGCTGGACCAGACGGCCCGAGGGCCTGTTACCTGTTATGCGTTAGGAGCATAGATGTTCAAGACTGCGGACGAAGTCCTCAAGTTCATCAAAGACGAAGACGTTAAATTCGTCGATATCCGCTTCACCGATCTTCCGGGCGTCCAGCAGCACTTCAATGTGCCGGCGAAGAGCGTTGACGCTGACTTTTTTGTCAACGGCCAGCTCTTTGACGGATCTTCCATCCGCGGTTTCCAGGGCATCGCCGAGTCCGACATGCAGCTTATTCCGGACGTCACCACGGCCTTCATCGACGCCTTCCGCGTCGAGAAGACCCTCGCGCTGAACTTCTCCATCGTGAACCCCCGCACGGGTGACCCCTACCACCGCGACCCGCGCGGCGTTGCCGAAAAGGCCGAAGCTTACCTGGCCTCCACTGGCATTGCTGACACGGCATTCTTTGCTCCCGAAGCCGAATTCTACGTCTTCGACAACGTCCAGTTCGAATCCTCCCCGCAGGGTTCCTTCTACAAGGTCGACTCGATTGAAGCCCCTTGGAACACGAGCAGCGAAGAAGAAGGCGGAAACCTCGGTTACAAGACCCCCTTCAAGGGCGGCTACTTCCCGGTATCCCCGGTTGACCACCAGGCCGACCTCCGCGACGCCATGTGCCTCGCCCTGGACGAAGCAGGCCTCGAAGTCGAGCGCTCGCACCACGAAGTCGGCGCCGCAGGCCAGGCTGAGATCAACTACAAGTTCACCACGCTGGTGCACGCTGCCGACGACCTGCAGAAGTTCAAGTACGTCATCAAAAACACCGCGTGGGAGTACGGCAAGTCCGTTACCTTCATGCCGAAGCCGATTTTCGGTGACAATGGCTCCGGTATGCACTGCCACCAGTCCCTCTGGAGCAACGGTGACCCGCTGTTCTACGACGAGAAGGGCTACGCCGGCCTGTCCGACACCGCGCGCTGGTACATCGGCGGCCTGCTGAAGCACTCCTCTGCCGTGCTCGCCTTCACCAACCCGACGGTCAACTCCTACCGCCGACTGGTCAAGGGCTTCGAAGCTCCGGTCAACATGGTCTACTCGCAGGGCAACCGCTCCGCCGGCATCCGCATCCCGATCACGGGCTCCAACCCGAAGGCCAAGCGCATCGAGTTCCGCGCTCCGGACGCCGCCTCCAACCCGTACCTGGCGTTCTCCGCCCAGCTCATGGCCGGTATCGACGGCATCCGCAACCGCATCGAGCCCCCGGCTCCGATCGACAAGGACCTGTACGAACTGCCTGCCGAGGAAGCCAAGGACATCCCCAAGGCTCCGGGCTCGCTTGAGGAAGCACTCGAGGCCCTGCGCGAGGACAACGAGTTCCTGCAGGCCGGCGGCGTCTTCACCCAGGACCTGATCGACACCTGGATCGAGTACAAGTACGAGAACGAGATCCGTCCGCTGTCGCTGCGCCCGAACCCGTACGAGTTCGAGCTCTACTACGGCGTCTAGCTGGATTGCAGGGCTAAACCGCCCTGGGCGCAAAGCGCCCCCTGCCCTTTCACCGGGCAGGGGGCGCTTGCGCTTTTAACCGCACCTCGCAATTGTGCGCGCCGCTGGGGGCCGTTGAAAGTTCGAGGCTCCCAGCCTCCGCAAAGGAGAATCCGACGCAGTTTTGACGCAACTGGGTCAGGTTTAAGAAATGAGGCTTTGGAAAAGACCCGTAGTGCACGCAATGGCGGCCCTCGCAGTGGTGCTCCTGGGCGCGGCCGGCGCATCGGGAGTTGACCGGATGGCAGCAGCCAACATACCTGCCCCTGCTTCGATCGGTTCGTCGGTTCCCGCGGCAGACGGACAGCCACCCTTGCGCCGCCTTGTCCTCCGCGGCCTCGCCGAGGGCTCGCTTCCCGGAGGCTTACCGTACGACGAACTTCGGGAAGAAGCGTACAACGAGAAACATCAAGAAAAAGACCACGTTGAGCCGGCCATCCTGGCCTAGCACTGATGCGCGCGGACCTCAACGCCGTCTGTTTACCGAATCGGAAATGTCCGCAGTAAAGTCCCGCACAAAAAAGAACGGCTGTGTCCGTTAAGACACAGCCGTCCTTTTGCAAAGGCCCCGGATCGCCGGGGCCGGACCCCCAATTTTCCTACACCCGCCGGCGCCCGCTAATCAACCTGAAGAGGAAGACGATAATCGCCAAGACGATCAGTATCGGGGCGATCCACAGAAGGAATCCAAGGGCCTTGACAGTTCCGCCAATGATAAAGAAAAGGATCGCGATGACCGCGACGATTCCGAGGATGACATTCATGATGTACCTTCCGTTTCAGTCGTAAACATTCTGATGATTGCCTTTATCGTTGTGCAAACCTGAGTAACCATACTGTAAGTAGGCTTACTAATCTAATCGACGTCGACCGGCACGCGCCCGGCTTGTGCCGAAAGCCGGATTTCGAGCCGAAGTTCCAGGTCGTTCATGACTACCGCGGCCAGGTCCTGCAGTGTGTCGATCTCCGCTGCGGACATCTTTCGCGGAGCGAAGTCGAGGATGCACAGGGTCCCTAGGTTGTAGCCCTCGCGGGTAGTCAGCGGGGCTCCCGCGTAGAAGCCGAGTCCGAACTCCCCCGCCACCAGCGGGTTCGAGAGCGCGCGGGGATCCTCAGGGGCGTTCTCGACAACCCACGTCCCTCCCTGAAGGATGGCCGAGGCGCAGAGACCGGGGTCCCTGTCGATCTGTTCCACCGCAGTTCCGTGGTGGGACTTGAACCATATCCGGTCATGGTCCACGACGCTGACGATTGCTATGGGAACATCGAATAGCCGGGCCGCCAGTGCGGTGATCCTGTCGAAGGCGCCGTCCGGCGGCGTATCGAGGATTTGGTATTGGTGCACCGCCGCCATTCTCTCGGCTTCGTCCGCCGGAATGATGGAACTGTCTACTTTGTGCTTGCCCCGGTCGGAGTGGGCCTGCTCGTACAGGGCCTCGGATATGTCCCGCGCTGTCGGTCGGGCTTGGGGATCGGCCGCCGTCATCGCGCCCAAGAGAGTCCGCCAGAACTCGTCAAGGTCGGCGGGGATCGGCGGGTCCTGGATCAGCCGGGCAAGCGCGCTTTGCAGGGGATCTCCGGGGAAAGCGATCCGCCCTGTAAGGCACTCCAGCAGCACCAGGCCGAGGGAGTACACGTCACTGGCCGGGCTCAAAGGCTCGGAACGCGCCTGCTCTGGGCTCAGGTATGCCGCTGTCCCGAAGACGCCGCCATCAGGCCCCTGCGGGGCTTCCGAGATCAGGGCGATGCCAAAGTCCGTCAGCTTCGCGCGCATCCTCGCCGAGCCCTGCTTGTAGTCGAAGAGCATGATGTTGCTTGGCTTCACATCCCTGTGAATGACGCCACTGCGATGGATGTATTCCAAAGCGTCCGCGAGATCATGGCCAAGGAGGGCCGCGTCTCGCGAAACAACGGGACCATCGGCCAGCCGCTGTTTCAAGTCCGGCCCCTCAACCAGCTCCATCACCAGGTAAACCTTGGGTCCTCCGGGCCCCTCCCGGTCGACACCGGCGTCAAGGAGGGTCACCAGGCCGGGATGACTCATGCGGGCGAGGATGGCCACCTCATCGTCCAGAGCGACGGGTCCGTCTGCGCTTGCGGGCCTGTTGATGATCTTGACCGCGACGTCGCGTCCGAGATACTCGTCCGAGGCCCGGTAGACGGTGGCCATGGAGCCGGAGGCGATGCGCTCGTGCACACGGTACCTGCCGCCAAGGAGAGTATCTGCAGGGCCTTCGTCCGGTCTATTCATTCAGTAAGCTTACTTTCTCGCTGGGCGAGAGCGATGCAGCACGATGAGCTTGTCGGGCAACCACCTCGAAAGCCTGTCGCCGCAGTGGACGCCGTGGTACGTTCAGCGTGATCAGGATGCTTGGAAGCGAGTCCTCATCCCGTCCGGCTCCTGGCGCAACTTCTGAAAGCGGAGGCATACGATGACAACCTTGATGATCTTCCATGAGGTCGACGACGTTGAGCACTGGCTCAGCTCACCAAAACGGGAAGAAATCTTCGGACCCATGGGCATTACGGTCCGAACGTTCGCAGACCCGGCAAAAACCAACCGTGTCGGCCTGATCGTCGAAGTCCCGGACATGGAAACATTCCAGCGGATCATGGAGTCCGAAGTTGCGGCCGACGCCATGAAATACGACGGCGTGCGCCCGGAAACAATCCTGACGCTCGTCGAGTCCTAGATACGGCCTAGCGGCCGAACCTCCGGTACATCGTCCATTGCGGACCGGAGGAACCACCCAGGTACCTGCCCGTCTGGAGAAAACCCGCCTTTGCGTACGCCGCCTGGGCGGCGGGATTGCGTTCGTTAACTGAGAGTACGACGCCGTCCTGGCCGCCACCCAGCTTCCCTGTCAGTTTCTGCGCTTCCCGGGCCGCAGCTGCAGCCGACAAGGAGCCCAGGCCCCTCCCCTGGCTCGTCTGGTCGATCAGGAACCCGCGCAGGAGCCACGCGGAATCGTCGTCGGGCCATCCCGCCAAGGTCGCGGCCCCGGCCTGCAAGGTGAAGACTCCGACGGCGGCACCGGCCGCTTCGATCACATACGGCAGGCGGCTTTCGTCTTCGAGACCCATGAGCATCATCGTGAACGGATCCCCGACGAAATCCTCCTGCCCCGCGGCCAATTCCATCGCCGCGACGTCGCCGAGCTTGATGGCGCGGGCATCGTCGTCGAGATCCTTCAAGGGAATGAGCCACACGGTTTCCAGCATCCTTCGAGCTTAGCCGCCTCCGCGCTCCGCAGGACGGCGGGACCGCGGGCCGGCAGGAGCGGGAGCTCACTGGCCGTAGAAGTCCTTCTCGAACACAGCCCGGGTCCGCCGGCTCAGGCGCAGATAATCTTCCTCGAACACCGCCGCTTGCCCGGGAGCGTAACCACACCATCTGGCAACTGCCTCGAGATCCCGGCGGGAGGCCGGGAGGAGATCGGAGGCACGTCCGGTGCAGATCACATTCGCCGATCGGATACGGCTCGCGAGCCGCCAGGCTTCGCGTAGCAACACAACGTCACTCCTGTCGATCAGGCCCAACGACTCAATGGCGTCGAGGGCCCGCAGCGTGGACGTCGTCCGGAGTTGCGGATGCTTCCCCGCGTGTTGGAGCTGCAGCAACTGCACAAGCCATTCGACGTCGCTGAGTCCGCCCCTGCCGAGCTTTACATGCCTGGCCGGATCCGCGCCTCTCGGGAGCCGTTCCGATTCGACCCGTGCCTTGACGCGTCGGATTTCGCGCACATCGGTCTCCGCGAGCGATTCCGGGTAGCGGATCGGGTTGATGAGCCTGAGGAACTCCGCGGCCAATTCGTCGTTCCCGGCCATTGGCTGTGCCCGCAACAGCGCCTGGGCTTCCCAGATGAGGGACCACCGCCGGTAATACTCCGCGTATGACTCGAGGGAACGGACCATGGCCCCGTTCTTCCCCTCCGGGCGGAGGTCGGCGTCGACGCTGAGGACCCGCTCCGCCAGGATGGCCGGCTTGAGGGGTTGGGTCAGCAAAGTGGAAATGTGCCCCACGATGGCAAGCGCTTGCTGCTGGGCTTCGGATTCACTCGCGCCGGGAAGAGCGCGATGGACGTACATGACGTCGGCGTCCGAACCGTAGCCGATCTCGCGTCCGCCTTGCCTGCCCATGGCAACCACCAGCACTTGCGTCTTGAGGAGACCCTCGGAAGCCACGATGGTCTCGGCGACGTGCAAGGCGCCCAGAACCGCTGCCCGGTCGGCATCGGCCAGTGCCGCGCCCACCGCGTCTTGTTCCAGGAGGCCGGAACTGTCCGCAATGGCGATCCGGAGGATTTCCCGGCGCCTGATGAGCCGGATGAGCCGCATCGCGTTCGCGGGATCGGCGTGGCGCGACATCTTGGACTGGATTTCCTGCCACTGCGCTTCGAAGCCAAGGGGCGTAAGTTCCTTGTCGGAACCAAGCCACGCAACGGACTCCGGGGAAACCTCCAGGAGATCGGCGATCAAACGTGAATTGGAGAGCACGTGGCAGAGCCGCTCAGCCGCCGCTTGGGAGTCCCGAAGCATCCCGAGATACCAATGGGTGGTCCCGAGGGCTTCGCTGACGCGGCGGAAGGCGAGCAGTCCGGCGTCGGGATCCACGCCTTCGGCGAGCCAGCCGAGAAGGATGGGGAGCAGTTGCCGCTGCAAGGCGGCGCGGCGGCTGACCCCTGCCGTCAGGGCCTCGATGTGGCGCATGGCGCCTTGCGGGTCACGGTAGCCGAGTGCAGCGAGCCGGCCTTGGGCGGCTTCCGGGGTGAGCCGGGCGTCTTCGGTGCTCAGCTTCGCGGCCGTGTTGAGCAGCGGCCGGTAGAAGATCCGGTCGTGTAGTTCGCGAACGGACCGTTTGGTTTTCTGCCAGGTTTCGATCAGGGCGTCCGGATGCGGCCTGCCCGTCGAAAAGGGCCCCAGGACGGCCTTTGCGAGGAAACGCAAGGACTCCTGGCTCGTAGGCATCAGGTGGGTACGGCGCATCTGGAACAACTGGATGCGGTGCTCAAGAACCCGCAGATAGCGGTAGGCGGCGTCGAAGGCCGCGGCGTCCACCCGGCCGATGTAGCCACCGGCGGACAGCGCGGCTATTGCCGACGTCGTATCCCGGCAACGGAGCGTTTCATCGGACTTTCCGTGGACGAGTTGCAGGAGCTGCACAGTGAACTCGACATCGCGCAGGCCGCCGGGACCGAGTTTGATCTGGCGCTGTTCTTCTGCCGGGGCGATGTTGTTCGTCACCCTGCGGCGCATCGCCTGCACCGATTCCACGAATCCTTCCCGGCCGGCCGAAGCCCACACGAGAGGTTGGACGGCCTGCTCGTAACGGGAGCCCAGATCCTTGTCCCCCGCGATCGTCCGGGCCTTGAGGAGCGCCTGGAACTCCCAGCTTTCAGCCCACTTCGCGTAGTAGCTCAAGTGCGAGGGCAACGTCCTGACCAGGGGACCCGATTTCCCCTCAGGCCGCAGATTCGCGTCGACCTCCCACAGCCCGGGTTCGGATCCCGTGGACGAAATGGCACGGGAGATCCCGGCGGCCAAGGCCGTACCGATGGTTGCGGCCTTGGCATCCTCCAGGTTCGGCGCCTCGATCACGTAGATGACGTCGACGTCGGAAATGTAGTTGAGCTCGCGGGCACCGCATTTGCCCATGCCGATGACAGCCAGCCCGACGCCGGCAATATCGGCGGGATCGAAAGTCGCCGCGGCTTCTGCCCTGGCAACCGCCAGGGCCGCTTCTATCGCCGCACCGGCGAGGTCGGCCAGTTCGGCGCCGACCGCCGGCATGAAGTCCTGGGGACTGGCGGCGCAGAGGTCCTTGATGGCCAGTTCGGTCAGCCCGCGCCGGTAAGCCGTCCGCAGGGCGGTGTAGGCGCTGGCTCCCGTCATCCCCGCAACGGGCCGGGGAGAGCTGGGGTCAGCCTTGACCGATCGGAGCAGCTTCGTCCGCAGCACACCGGCGTCGGCGGACAAGGGCTCCGGGCTGACGCGGACATCGAAGACGTCCAGATGTTCCGGGTGCCTGATCAGGAACTCCCCCAAGGCCTCGGATGCGCCCAGCAAACGGTAAAGCGGTTCGCTGCGATCAGGGTCCTCCCCCGCAAGCTCCCTGAGTGAGGGGTGCTTCTCAATCAAACGGACAAGCGACTGGAGCGCGGTGTCCGGGTTGGCGCTCAGGTGCAGGCCGGCAAAGATCGTCTCCTGGTCGATGCCGTCGAGTTCACGCGCGGCAAGGAACCGTTCACCCTTTTCAAGATCACTGAAACCGGCCGAGATGAGCCGGCGGGCCAGGCTCACACTCACAGCCTAGAGAATGCCGAGATTACGCTTGAGCTCGTAGGGCGTGACCTGGAGCCGGTAATCCTGCCATTCCGCACGCTTGTTGCGCAGGAAGTGGTCAAAGACCTGCTCGCCGAGGATGTCCGCGACGAGTTCGGAATCCTCCATGGCGCGGATGGCGTCGTGGAGGCTGGCCGGCAACGGCGTGTGACCCATCGCCTTGCGCTCGGCCGAGGTCAGCGACCAAACGTCGTCTTCCGCCGCGGCTGGAAGGTCGTAGCCTTCCTCGATGCCCTTGAGCCCGGCACCCAGCAACACGGCGTAGGCGAGGTACGGGTTGGTGGCGGAGTCGATCCCGCGGTACTCGATCCGTGCGGACTGGCCCTTGCCCGGCTTGTAGAGCGGCACACGAACCAGGGCGGAACGGTTGTTGTGGCCCCAACTCAGGTAGCTCGGCGCTTCGCCGCCGCCCCAGAGACGCTTGTACGAATTGACGAACTGGTTGGTGACGGCAGTGAATTCCGGCGCGTGCCGCAGGATACCGGCGATGAACTGGCGCGCGGTCTTGGACAACTGGAATTCGGCGCCGGCCTCGTAGAAGGCGTTGGTGTCGCCCTCGAACAGCGAGAAGTGCGTGTGCATGCCTGAACCCGGGTGGTCCGTGAACGGCTTGGGCATGAACGTGGCGTAGGTACCCTGCTGCAGGGCCACTTCCTTGATGACCGTGCGGAACGTCATGATGTTGTCCGCCGTCTGGAGGGCATCCGCGTAGCGGAGATCGATCTCGTTCTGGCCGGGTCCGCCCTCGTGGTGGCTGAACTCGACGGAGATGCCCACGGATTCGAGCATGGTGACGGCCGTGCGGCGGAAGTCCTGTGCCACACCGCCGGGCACGTGGTCGAAATAGCCGCCCTCGTCAACGGGTACAGGAACGCCGTTGGCGTCGAGGTCCTGGGACTTGAGGAGGTAGAACTCGATCTCAGGATGCGTGTAGCACGTGAAGCCCATGTCCGCCGCCTTGGCGAGGGTGCGCTTGAGCACGTTCCGGGGATCGGCAGCCGACGGCTCGCCGTCGGGGGTCAGGATGTCGCAGAACATCCTGGAGGTCTGCTCGGTTTCACCACGCCACGGAAGGATCTGGAACGTGGAGGGGTCCGGCTGGGCCAGCATGTCGGATTCGAAAACCCTGGCGAGGCCCTCGATCGCCGAGCCGTCGAAACCCAGGCCCTCCTCGAAGGCGCCTTCCACTTCTGCCGGTGCAAGTGCCACCGATTTCAGGGAACCGACGACGTCGGTAAACCACAAGCGTACGAAGCGCACATCACGCTCTTCGATAGTCCGCAGAACGAACTCTTGCTGGCGGTCCATGGGGCCTCATTTCCGGGTCAACGTCCATGCCGCGGGTTCGGGGTTCGAAGCCGACGACAACTCAGCATTCACTCTACTAAGCATTGGCCCGGAATGGCTGCACCCCCAGTTCGCGTAACACAGCGTTTACAAATGTGAGGCTCCTCATGCGCCGGTGGCTAGGACGGCCGGTACCGCATACGCTCTATTCATGGCCCCAAGCAACAGTTCCGATTCCAGCATGCCCGCCGAAGTTCCCGCGCCTTATGGAACCGGACCTGCCGCTGCAGGTTCCGGGGCTTCAGCGGAGGCTTCAACGCCGAAGCCCGCCGCCAGGATCCGCACCCATCACCTTCAACAGGCCAAGGCCAAGGGCGAGCGCTTTGCCATGTTGACTGCCTACGAGCAATACACGGCTGAAATCTTCGACCAGGCCGGCATCGAAGTCCTGCTGATAGGCGACTCGGCCTCCAACAACGTCTTCGGCAACGAAACCAGCCTCCCTGTGACCGTCGACGAACTCCTCCCCTTGTGCCGCGCGGTGGCCCGATCCGCCAAGCGTGCCTTGGTGGTGGCAGACCTTCCCTTTGGCAGCTACGAAGTGTCGCCGGAGCAGGCAGTGGCAACAGGTGTCCGCTTCCTGAAGGAAGGCCTGGCGCACGCCGTCAAGATCGAAGGCGGCGCGTTCTACGCGGGAACTGTCCGGGCCATGGTCCAGGCAGGCATACCCGTCATGGCCCACATCGGCTTCACGCCCCAGAGCGAACACTCCCTGGGCGGCTACCGCGTCCAGGGCCGGGGCGATGACGCCGCGCGCCTGGTCGAAGACGCCGTTGCCCTCGCAAATGCCGGAGCGTTCTGCGTGCTCATGGAGATGGTTCCCGCGGAAACCGCAGCCGCCGTCGACGCAGCCATCGACGTTCCGACAATCGGAATCGGTGCAGGCAACGCCACCACGGGACAGGTTCTGGTGTGGCAGGACATGGCCGGACTGCGCGGCGGCAAGATGGCCAAGTTCGTGAAGCAATATGCGGATCTGCGCACCACCTTGGGCGAAGCAGCGAAGGCGTACGCCGACGACGTCAGGTCCGGTCAGTTCCCCGGCCCGGAACACTCTTTCTAGGAGGACACAGCTTCAGTCCTCGTCGTCTTTGTCCCACGCTTCGTTGCGGGCCTTGACCTTTTCGAGGGCATGCTCGGCTTCCTCGCGGGTCTTGTAAGGACCGATCAGCTGGGACCAGTCGGACAACGCGTCCTCTTCGATTTGGTGTGTCTGAACGTTGTACCAGAACTCCGCCACGGTTTCTCCTTTGCGCATCCCGCCGTAACCCCGGCGGGGCCGGTTGCCCTTCGTCCGGGCCGATATTTAGCTACTTAGTTACTTGCGTCTCGTGCGTCCCTTATATGATCAATCTATGCCTTCTCCCGCTCTGACCGCACCCATCGGCACGCTCACCCGTGGAACCGTCAGCCCACAGCTGCCTGTACCGGCGTCCATCCCGCGCCCGGAGTATGTGGGCAAACCGGGACCCGCGAAGTTCACCGGTTCAGAGGTCAAATCGGCGGAAACCATCGAGAAGATCCGCATCGCCAGCAAAATTGCTGCCCAGGCGATCGTCGAAGTCGGCAAGCACGTCGAGCCTGGCGTCACGACGGACCAGTTGGACCGGATCGGCCACGAGTTCATTCTGGACCACCACGCCTACCCGTCAACGCTTGGCTACCGCGGCTTCCCCAAGTCCCTGTGTTCCTCGCTCAACGAGGTCATCTGCCACGGGATTCCCGACAGCACCGTCGTAGAAGACGGCGACATCCTGAACATCGACATCACGGCCTACATCAACGGCGTCCACGGTGACACCAACTACACCTTCCTGGTGGGGGACGTAGACGAAGAGTCCCGGCTCCTGGTTGAACGTACCCGCGAGTCCCTTAACCGGGCCATCAAGGCCGTAGCGCCGGGCCGCGAAATCAACGTGATCGGCCGGGCCATCGAGTCCTACGCGAAACGCTTCGGCTACGGCGTGGTCCGCGACTTCACCGGCCACGGCGTCGGCGAGGCCTTCCACACGGGCTTGATCATCCCCCACTACGACGCCGCGCCGGCCTACAACACCGTGATCGAAGCAGGCATGGTCTTTACGATTGAACCCATGCTCACCCTCGGAACGATCGAATGGGACATGTGGCCCGATGAATGGACGGTAGTCACCCGCGACCACAAGCGGACCGCACAATTCGAACACACCCTGTTGGTCACCGAGACCGGCGCCGAAATCCTGACTCTTCCGTAAGCTCTCCGGAAGGTCACCTGCAGCCGTTCGTGCTGCGACATGCCCACCCCTCCTGCCATGAACGGAAACGCATTGACCAAGAAGGATGAGAAGATCCACAAGAACGGCCCGCTGATCGGCATCGATGTCGGTGGCACCGGTATCAAGGGCGGCATCGTCGATCTCAAGAAGGGCAAGCTGCTCGGGGAGCGCCTCCGTATCCCCACGCCGCAGCCCGCCACCCCCGGAGCCGTCGCCGAAGTGATCGCACAGATCGTCGAAGAATTGTCGGCCCGCGAGGATGCTCCGGCCAAGGGTTCGCCCGTGGGAGTTACCTTCCCCGGAATCATCCAGCACGGCGTGGTCCGCTCTGCTGCCAATGTGGACAAGTCCTGGCTCGACACCGACATTGATACGCTGCTCACCAAGCGGCTGGACCGGCCCGTCGAGGTCATCAACGACGCCGACGCAGCCGGTCTCGCGGAAGCCCGCTACGGCGCAGGCGAAGGCGTCGACGGCACGGTCCTGGTCATCACGCTCGGCACAGGCATCGGCTCAGCCTTCATCTTCAACGGGCACCTCGTGCCCAACGCCGAGCTCGGCCACCTCGAAGTGGACGGCCACGACGCCGAAACGAAGGCATCCGCGGTCGCGCGTGAACGCGACGGCTTGAGCTGGGAAGAGTACAGCGTGCTGCTGCAGCGCTATCTCTCCCACGTCGAGTTCCTCTTCTCCCCCGAACTCTTCATCATCGGCGGCGGTATTTCAAAGCGTTCGGACGAGTACTTCCCGCATCTGAAGCTGCGGACCCGCATCGTCACCGCGGAGCTGAAGAACGACGCCGGAATCGTGGGGGCCGCGCTGGACGTCGCCCTCCACCACAAGCTCGCAAAGTAGCGCAGCAGCCTTCCGGATGGACGACGGCGTGCCCGCGGGTGCGCCGTCGTCTGCCACCGCCGGAGCTAAATAGGGCTCTTCTCGGAGCTCTTGCCCTTGGCGCCCTTTGCTGCACTTTCGGCCGCTGCGCTTTCGGCTTCGTGGCGAAGCAGCGAAATGGCCGACTCGAAGTCCTCAAGCGATTCGAAGGCCTGGTAGACGCTGGCAAACCGCAAGTAGGCGACTTCGTCCAGTTTCTGGAGTGGTCCAAGGATGGCCAGGCCGACCTCGTGGGCGTCGATTTCCGCCGCACCTGAAGAGCGGATGTTTTCCTCGACTTCCTGGGCCAGCATCGCAAGGTCGTCCTCAGTCACGGGACGCCCCTGGCAGGCCTTGCGAACGCCGTTGATGATCTTGATCCGGCTGAAGGGTTCGCCCACGCCTGAACGCTTGATGACGGAAAGGCTGGTGGTCTCCACGGTAGTGAAACGGCGCCCGCATTCGGGGCACTGGCGCCGCCGGCGGATGGCCGAGCCGTCGTCGGCCATCCGGCTGTCCACAACGCGTGAGTCGGGGTTCCGGCAGAACGGACAATACACGCTGGGCCTCCCCTGTTCGGTTCCGACCCCTGTCCTTGCGGCCTCGGCCGGGAACGCAAAAGGTGCCGGAAGTTTGACTTCCGGCACCAGTTTACGGCTACATAAGGCCTAATGACAAGACTGTAATTACTATATGTAGTGGTTGTGACCCATACATGTAGTGGTTCAGGTCTCCGCGAAACGAATCTTGACGGCGTCGCCGTGGCCGGGAAGGTCTTCGGCATCGGCGAGGCTCACGATGTGCCTGCTGACCTGTTCCAAGGCGGCCTTGTCGTAGTTGATCACCTGGACCGCGCGCAGGAATGTTGTCACGTTCAGTCCGGAAGAGAAGGCTGCGGTACCGCTCGTGGGCAATACGTGGTTGGAGCCTGCGCAGTAGTCTCCGAGGCTGACCGGGCTGTAGTCTCCCACGAATATCGCGCCCGCGTTGCGGATCCTTGCGGCGACCGCGGCTGCGGCCTCCGTCATGATTTCCAGGTGCTCTGCCGCGTACGCATCGCAGACCGCGATGCCCTGCTCGATATCGTCCACCAGCACCACGCCTGACTGCGGGCCCGACAATGCCGTGGTGACCCGCTCGCCGTGCTTCGTGGTTCCTGCCTGGACCGCGAGTTCCCGTTGCACGGCCGTGGCGAGTTCCTCGGAGTCGGTGATCAGGACAGATGCCGCCTTGGGGTCGTGCTCTGCCTGGCTGATGAGGTCCGCGGCCACGAGCGCAGGGCGGGCGGAAGCATCAGCCAGGATGGCGATCTCGGTGGTGCCGGCCTCGGAGTCGATCCCCACGACGCCTTTCACAAGCCGCTTGGCGGTGGCCACGAAGATGTTTCCGGGGCCGGTCACAACGTCCACGGGCTCGATGGGCTGATCATCGCCGGCCCCGGGGATGCCGTAGGCAAAGGAAACAATCGCCTGCGCACCTCCGATGGCATAGACCTCGTCGATCCCGAGCAAAGCGGCTGCGGCCAGGATGGTGGGGTGGGGCAAGCCGCCGAAGTCCTTCTGGGGCGGGGAAGCCAAAGCGATCGATGCGACCCCGGCAGCCAGCGCCGGAACAACATTCATGATCACCGAGGACGGGTAGACGGCCAGGCCCCCGGGAACATACAGTCCCACGCGGCCCACGGGTACCCAGTTCTGGCTGACGACGGCGCCGTCCCCCAGTTCCACATCGACGTTCGCGGGCCGTTGGCCATCGGCAAAGCGCCGGGCACGGCTGATGGATTCCTCCAGTGCCGCGCGGACTGACGGGTCCAGGTTTTCAAGGGCTTCGGCAAGTGCGGTGGCGGGCACGCGGGGGTGGGACTGTTCCACGCCGTCGAACGCCAACGCGAACTCCCCAAGCGCCTCGAAGCCGCGCGAACGGACGGCCGCCATGATGTCCAGGACTTTTTGCTCTGCGTCCGCCATGGTCTGATGCTTCGCCCGGGGCACCACGGCGCGCAGTTCCGCCAAGGTCAGGGACCGTCCGCGCAAGTCAATGCGACGGAAGTCCAGGGACTGGGCGGCGGTTTCGGCAGGATTCTCCGGAGAAATGGTCACCAGATCATTTTACGGGGCGAGCGGCGGTGCCTCCGGCTGCTTTCCCATCAAGCTGAAAAGAGTCAGGAGGAATGTCACAAGGGCCGTCGACCCCGGCCACAGCAGGAGTGCCGTCGCCGCCCGCAAGGTGAAGCCTTCACTTCCGTTTGCGGCCGGACCCCACCACTGTGCGGCCAGCAACCCTGTCTGCCAGGCCACCAAAGCCCCTGCCGCTCCACCAAGGACTGCCAGGAACGTGCGGATGCCGTGTCCCGGCTTCCGGACCTTGCTATCGAGCAGGACCGCCGTGAAGCAGCCGGAAAGCAGCAGAAGCGCGGCCAGGACCAAGTCCCTCGGAAGCCGCCCGGCCGAGGCTGCGGGATCGGCGAGGGCAGGTTTTCCGGAGATCACGTTGAGGCCGCCCGGGGCCAGCAGCCACCATGCGAGACCCAGCCCGATGCCCGAGGCTGCAGGCACGGCGAGCCACAGCCACCATGTGCGGGCCCGCGTGCCCATGTCCGGGTCCGTGTCCCTCGTGGGACCGGAGTCGAGAAGGTTCGATGTCGGCTTGGTCATGACACAAACATTAACAAACGTTTCTGGACGCTCAACGAGCAAGCGTCCGGGCGAGCAGCGGAATACGCTGAATCCACCAGCGTTATTACCAATAGCTCACGCAGGAGATCGGTAAAGTGGCTTCGGACAATCCGGCTTTTGAAGCAACCTTCAAGCAAATGTTCCGCCGGCATGCCGCCGGCGTGGCCATCATCACTGCCGACCTCCACGGCAAGCCTTTCGGCTTCACTGCGACCTCCGTGGCTTCCCTGTCCGCGGAGCCGCCACGCTTCACGTTCAACATGTCCCGCAGCTCCAGTTCCTGGCCCGCAGTGGCGAATTCGACATATATCGGCCTGCACATGCTCGGCCTTGAGAACCAGGCCCTCGCTGACCGCTTCGCCCGCACCCAGGAACGGTTTGAGGGCGACCACTGGGAACCGGGCCCGTTCGATGTCCCCATCCTCAAGAACGTCGCCGGCTGGTTGATCGGCAAGATCCAGATGCGCCTGTCTTTCGAAAACAACGCGATCGTCGTGGTGGAGGTAGTCGACGGACTGGTCGGCGAGGACGATACTCCCCTGCTTTACCATTCCGGCTCGTACGGCCAGCCCGTCCCGCTTGACTATGAGATCTAGTTAGCTGTCCCGGGAGATCTAGTTAGCTGTCCAGGCAGGTCGGGCCGAGAAGTACCTTGAGGTCACCGAAAAGTGATGGAGTGGGATTCACGCGCATGTGCACGGGCAGGCCCATGACCTCGACCTTGGAGTCGCCCTGCAAGTGGAGCCTGACCTCGGAATTTCCCCGGTGGGTGGTCAAAACATCGCGAAGATCAGTCACGACGGCCTCGGTTGCCTTGTAGGTGGGCATCGTGATGACGAGGGGACCGTTGGTGCTTTCGCTCAGGTCCGGAACCGAGAGCTCCATGCAGTTCAAGGTGACCGCACCGTCGTCGCGCCGCTGCAGGCGGCCCTTGACCACCACGATCAGGTCCTCCGCGAGGACCGAAGCGATGGGGCCGTAGACCTGGCCGAAGAACATGACCTCGATGGAACCGCCCAGGTCTTCGATCTCCGCCCGGGCGTAGGCGTTGCCGCTTGCCTTGGCGATCCTGCGGCTGAGCGAGGTGATCATGCCCGCAATGGTGACGATGGCGCCGTCGTGCGGTCCGTCTTCTCCCAGGATCGACGTGATCGACTGCTCGGCATGCTGGCTCAGCACGCCCTCAAGCCCTTGCAAGGGGTGGTCCGAGACATAGAGTCCAAGCATGTCCCGTTCGAAGGCGAGCTTGTCTTTCTTCTCCCATTCGGGCAGGTCCGGGATCTCCGTGCTGAGTGAGGCCTGCGGCTCCTGGTCCTCGAATCCGGCGAAAAGATCGAACTGGCCGATCGCCTCATTGCGTTTGAGGGTGATGACGGAGTCGATCGCTTCTTCGTGGACCATGGCCAACGCCCGGCGGTGATGGCCGAGGGAGTCGAACGCCCCTGCCTTGATGAGGGACTCGATGGTGCGCTTGTTGCAGACGACCGCCGGAACCTTCATGAGGAAGTCCTTGAAGGAGGTGTAGGCACCCTCGCTCGCCCGGGCCGCCACCATGGCTTCCACCACGTTGACGCCAACGTTGCGGATGGCCCCCATTCCGAAGCGGATATCGGATCCGACCGGGGTGAAGTTGAGGCTTGACTCGTTGACGTCCGGCGGCAGGACAGTAATGCCCATGCGGCGGCATTCGTTGAGGTAGATCGCCGATTTGTCCTTGTCGTCGCCCACGGAAGTGAGCAGGGCGGCCATGTATTCGGGAGCGTAGTGGGCCTTGAGGTAGGCAGTCCAGTAGGAGATGACTCCGTACGCGGCGGAGTGCGCCTTGTTGAAGGCGTAGTCGGAGAACGGGAGCAAGATGTCCCACAAGGTCTTGACGGCATCCATGGAGTAGCCGTTGTCCTGCATGCCTTGGGAGAAGCCGGCGAACTGCTTGTCCAGTTCTGATTTCTTCTTCTTGCCCATGGCCCGGCGCAGGATGTCGGCTTGACCCAGCGAGTAGCCGGCCAGCTTCTGCGCCACGGCCATGACCTGCTCCTGGTACACGATGAGGCCGTACGTTCCGCCGAGGATTTCGGCGAGCGGTTCCTCGAGCTCCGGGTGGATCGGGATGACCTCTTGGATCTTGTTTTTGCGCAGCGCGTAGTCCGTGTGCGCGTTGGCGCCCATGGGACCTGGCCGGTACAGCGCCAACACGGCGGAGATGTCTTCGAAGTTGTCAGGCTTCATGAGCTTGAGCAGCGAGCGCATGGGCCCGCCGTCGAGCTGGAAGACGCCCAAGGTGTCCCCGCGCGCCAGCAGCTCGTACGACGCCGTGTCGTCCAGCGCCAAATGCTCAAGATCGAGGTCGATGCCTCGGTTCATCTTGATGTTCTCCAGGGCGTCGGAAATGATCGTCAGGTTCCTCAGGCCGAGGAAGTCCATCTTGATCAGGCCGAGGCCTTCGGACGTCGGGTAGTCGAACTGCGTGATGACCTGGCCGTCCTGGATGCGGCGCATGACGGGAATGACGTCGATGATGGGGTCCGAAGACATGATGACACCGGCGGCATGCACGCCCCACTGCCGCTTCAGCCCTTCAATGCCCAGCGCGGTCTCGAAGACCTTGGCGGCCTCCGGGTCGGTGCTGATCAGCTGGCGGAAGTCTCCGGCCTCGCCGTAGCGCTTGGCCTCCGGGTTCTGGATGTCCGACAGGGGGATGTCCTTGGCCATCACGGCCGGCGGCAGGGCCTTGGTGAGCTGTTCACCCATGCTGAACGGGTAGCCGAGCACGCGGGAGGAGTCCTTGAGCGCCTGCTTGGTCTTGATGGTGCCGTAGGTGACGATCATGGCCACGCGCTCGTCGCCGTACTTCCGGGTGACGTAGTCGATGACCTCGGAGCGGCGACGATCATCGAAGTCGACGTCGAAGTCGGGCATGGACACACGGTCCGGGTTGAGGAAGCGCTCGAAAATCAGGCCGTGTTCGAGCGGGTCGAGGTCGGTGATGCGCATGGCGTAAGCCACCATGGAGCCCGCACCCGAACCACGCCCCGGGCCTACCCTGATCCCGTTGTTCTTGGCCCAGTTGATGAAGTCGGCCACCACCAGGAAGTATCCGGGGAAGCCCATGGATGTGATGACGTCAAGCTCGTAGTCGGCTTGCTTGCGCACCTTGTCCGGGACGCCGTTAGGGTAGCGGTAATCGAGTCCCGCGGCTACTTCCTTGACGAGCCAGGAGGTCTCGTCCTCGCCGGGAGGGCAGGGGAACCGCGGCATGTAGTTCGCGCCCGTGTTGAAGGACACGTCGCAACGCTCTGCGATCAGCAAGGTGTTGTCGCAGGCTTCGGGATGGTCGCGGAACAGCTCGCGCATCTCCTGCGGGGACTTCAGGTAGTAGCCGCTGCCGGAGAAGGCGAATCGGGAGCCGCCGTTGTCATAGGTGGGCTCGAGCAGGGTGGAGCCCGACTGGATCGCCAACAAGGCCTCATGGGCCTTCGCGTCATGCTCATGCGTGTAGTGGAGGTCGTTGGTGGCCACCAGGGGAAGCTTCAGCTCCTTGGCCAAACGCAGCAGATCGCCGGTGACCCGCCGCTCGATGTCCAGGCCGTGGTCCATGAGTTCGCAGAAGTAGTTTTCCGCTCCGAAGATGTCGCGGAACTCGGAAGCCGCAGCCAGTGCCTCGCGGTATTGCCCGAGCCGAAGGCGGGTCTGGATTTCACCGGAAGGGCACCCGGTGGTGGCGATCAGGCCTTCGGAATAGGTGTTCAGCAGCTCCCGGTCCAAGCGGGGCCATTTGCCGAATACCGAGTCGAGGGAAGCAATCGAGGATGCCCGGAACAGATTGCGCATGCCGACGTTGTTGTAGCTCAACAGCGTCATATGGGTGTAGGAACCACCACCTGAGACGTCATCCTTGCGCTGGCTCTCGTCGCCCCACCGGACGCGTTCCTTGTCGCCGCGCGCCGTGCCCGGCGTGACATAGGCTTCGACGCCGATGATCGGCTTGATGCCTTTGTCCGTGGCCTTCTTCCAGAAATCGAAGGCACCGAACAGGTATCCATGGTCCGTGGTGGCCAACGCGGGCATTCCCAGCCGCTCGGTCTCGTCGAACAACTCGGTGAGACGGGCTGCTCCATCCAGCATGGAGTATTCGGTGTGGGTGTGCAGATGGACGAACGAGTCATTGCTGGAAGTCACCACGACAGTCTACCGGCAGGGCCCGCGCAGTTGCAGTGGCGCGCTGGAGGCGTGGATCCCCTAAGCGTTGCCGCTTTCAAGAAGTTCCAGCGCATACTGCAGGTCCGCCGGGTACTGGCTGGTGACTTCCACCCATTCGCCGGTCCGGGGGTGGTTGAAGCCAAGCCGCCGCGCGTGCAGCCACTGCCGGGTCAGTCCCAGGTTGGCAGCCAGGCGCGGGTCCGCCCCGTAGGTCAGATCGCCCGCACAGGGGTGCCTGAGGGCCGAGAAATGAACCCGGATCTGGTGTGTCCTGCCTGTCTCGAGGTGGATTTCCACGAGGGTCGCCTTGCCGTAGGCCTCGAGGACTTCGTAGTGCGTTACAGAGGGACGGCCATCCTCGATCACCGCGAAACGCCAATCATGCCCCGGGTGGCGCCCGATGGGCGCGTCTATGGTGCCCTCCAAGGGATCCGGCAGGCCCTGGACCACTGCGTGGTACACCTTGTCCACTGTGCGTTCCTTGAAGGCCCGCTTGAGTACCGTGTAGGCCTGCTCGCTCTTGGCCACGACCATGACGCCGGAGGTTCCGACGTCGAGACGGTGGACGATGCCGGCACGTTCAGGCGCGCCGGACGTTGAGATCCGGTATCCCGCGCCGGCAAGGCCACCCACCACGGTAGGGCCGACCCAACCCGGAGACGGGTGCGCCGCCACGCCTACGGGCTTGTCGATGACGACAAAGTCGTCATCGTCCAACAGGATATTCAGGCCTTCCACGACTTCCTCCACGACTTCCAAGGGATCCCTGCGTTCGGGAACGGTGACTTCCAGCACGGACCCGGCAACGAGTTTCGCCGATTTACCCACTGGGTTCGCGGCGATGGTGACGTTGCCCTCGGCGATCAGCAATGCGGCGGCGGAGCGGGAGACGTCCATCAGTTTCGCCAAGCCCGCGTCGGCCCTGGCCCCGCCCAGCTCTTCGGGCACCACGAATTGCTCAGACATCGCCCGGATCCCCGTCCTCCGGCGTGGCGGCCTTGGCCGGCGCGGAACCGGCGGAGTGGTGGCGGGAGCCGTCGAGGCCGATCCCCCGCAAGGTCAGCAGGCAGATGATCACGACGCTGGAAACCACCGCCGAGTCTGCGATGTTGAAAATAGCGAAGTTGGGCAACTGGATGAAGTCCACCACGTGGCCCATGGCGAAGGAAGGTTCGCGGAAGAGGCGGTCCGTGAGGTTTCCTAGTGCGCCGCCCAGCAGCAGGCCGAGTGCCAGCGACCACCAGACCGAGCCCAATCGACGCACTTGGAACAGGATCACCACTGAAACGGCCGCCATGACGATCGTGAAGACCCAGGTGACGTTTTCACCGATGGAGAACGCAGCGCCCGAGTTCCGGATGTAGTACCAGTGCAGGAGCGGAGGAAGGACAGGGATCCGCTCGCCTTCGACCATGGTGCTGGTGACCCAGAGTTTGGTCAGTTGGTCGAAGGCGTACGCGAACGCGGCGAAGCCTGCAAAGACCCAAAGCAGTGCGGGACGCCACGTGTGGGCTTTGATGCGGACCGGCTCCGTGGTGCCGTCAGTTTGTTCGTCGCTCATAGTACTTTCATTCGGTAACCGTTGCTTCTGGCGCCTTAACAGGCGAAAGCCGGCGGCCGAGGAATCCCCAGCCACCGGCTTTCAGAATACTTGCTAGACCTCTGCGGCGGCTTCGCCGACCTCAGGAGCCGCAACTGAGCCGCGGGCATCCAGGTCACGCAGCTGGCCTTCGATGTAGGCCTTCAGGCGGGCGCGGTAGTCGCGCTCGAAGCCGCGGAGCTGCTCGACCTTGCGTTCGAGAACGCTGCGCTGCTGCTCAAGGGCACCGAGGATCTTGCGGGACTTGTCCTGCGCGTCGTTGACGAGGGTGGAGGCTTCGATCTGTGCCTCGGCAATGATCTTTTCCTTCTGCTGCTCACCATCGGCCACGTGCTTGTCGTGCATCTGCTGGGCCATGGCGAGGAGGCCGGCTGCGGACTCGGCGGACGGAGAGCCGGCCGAAGGTGCGGACGGAGCGGCGGCAACGGCCGGCTCCTTCCTCTTCTCGGCTTCGGCAGCTTTCGCTTCGGCTTCTGCCTTGGCCTGCGCGTCCTTGTCAGCCTTCCCCGGGGCGGGCACCTTCTCGACCACGGGTGCCGATGCTGCGTTGGCAGGGACCGGGTTTCCGCTTTCGCTGAGCTTCTTGCGCAGCTCGTCGTTCTCTTGGTTCAAGCGCCTCAGCTCGACGACGATTTCGTCGAGAAAGTCGTCGACCTCGTCCTGGTCGTAGCCTTCGCGGAACTTGGTCGGCTGAAAGCGCTTGTTGACAACGTCTTCTGGCGTCAAAGCCATCTGGTCACCTCGTTGGTCTAGTTAGTCAGTAGGCCTTCCGGCCGTTCAAAACTACGGTACCTAAATATCATCTGATTCCCCCAATTCAACACCATCGTGTTGGGTCGGAGGATTGCAGCCCGCCAGCCGAAGAAAACAGATCGACGGCAAGCGGCCTGCGGAAAAGCTACGCCAGCGTGTAGACGAATCCCATCGCGATGCTGACGACAATAAACACGATCAGAAAGGCCAGGTCAAGGGATACCCCGCCAAGCTGCAGTGGTGGAATCAGCCGGCGGATCCTTTTCAAGGGCGGATCAGTCACGGAATACACCACGTGCGCGGCCACCAAGGCAGCGCCGCGGGGGCGCCACTGGCGCGCGAACATCTGCACCAGGTCGAAGACGAGCCTGATGATGAGGGTGACCAGGAACAGCAGCAATGCAATGTACAAAAGGCCGAAAACTATGCCCACGGGTTAGCTCAGATCTCCTAGTTCGCCACTTTTCTCGGTCAGTCCCTCTATTGCAACACAGATGCCAGGCAGATCGCTCTGCCTGGCATCCTTGGTGACTGTGCTAGCTCTGGTTGAAGAACGTTGCTTGGGCTTCGCTGACCTTCTTGTCGTCGCCCAGGACTTCCACGTACGACGGCGACAACAGGAAAACCTTGCTGGTGACGCGTTCAATGCTGCCATGGAGTCCGAAGACCAACCCGGCGGAAAAGTCGACGAGGCGCTTGGCGTCTCCCTCGCCCATGTCGGTGACGTTCATGATCACGGGGATGCCGTCCCGGAAACTTTCGCCGATGACTTTGGCGTCGTTGTAGGAGCGGGGATGGACGGTGGTGATCTGCCTCAGTCCGGAGGCGTCTTCGCGGCTTGATGCCGCACGCTTGATAGGTGTCACGGGTGCGCGGTATTCCTCTTCGGCGACAGGGGGGACTTCACGGACTACTTCACGTACAGGTGCAGCGACGCGGCGCTCTTCACGATTGTGGTCGACAGACCGTTCCTCGTCCGTGTGCTGCACGTGCTGCTCAGACTCGTAGTGTTCATCGCCATCGGCGAGCCCAAGATAAACCATTGTCTTGCGCAGTGCGCCAGCCATGCTGGACTCCTATCGTGTCTGCAGTAGGCGGGCCGCCCATGACTTGACATCGCTGAAATCCCGGCCCGTCGCTTCCAATACTTTGACGCTACCCCACCCGCGGACGCGAACCGAGAATATCCGAGCCTATCCGCAGGTGTGTCGCGCCAAATTGAACGGCGGCTTCGAGGTCCTGGCTCATCCCCGCGGATATCCCCGCGGCATCCGGATGCAGTCTGCGCAGATCCCGCGATATGGCGGCGAGTTTTTCGAATGCTTCCTCCGGGGGCGCGCCGAGCGGCGCGACGGCCATCACGCCGGCCAGGCGCAGTCCGGTGGCGGAAGCAATGGATTCGGCGAGGCGCTCGACGTCGGACGGAGCGGCACCGCCGCGGTGGGCGCCGGCGTCGTGCTCAAGACTGACCTGGATGTAGCAGTCGAGGTCCGGCCTGCCGGACTCGGACTGTTGCCGGGCAACAGCCTTGGCGAGGGCCTCGGCGAGTTGCGGACGGTCGATCGAATGCACGGAAAACGCGTACTTCGCCACGGACTTGGCCTTGTTGCTTTGCAGTTGACCGATGAAGTGCCAACGCACCGGGAGTCCGGCGAGCTCGGCGGACTTCGCGGCCGCTTCCTGGTCGCGGTTCTCACCGACGTCCGTCACGCCGAGCGCCGCCAGCCGGGCGACGTCCGCTGCGGGATGGAACTTGCTGACGACTATCAGTTGCGGCTCTTCGCTTCGCCCCGCCGCCACGGTTGCCGCCGAAATCCGCTGGCGGACCGCGGCGAGCCGTTCGCGCAGCTCGGCCGTCCGAGGATCGCCTTCAGCGCTTTCCGCTGTGGGGAAATTCTCACTCATGCGTCCACGCCAAACCTGCGAAGCGGCCTGTGTGCTGGTTGCGCCTGTAAGAGTAGAGCCGGGGGGTCTCCAGCGTGCACTCCCCCGAGTACTCGATCGTGACGTCGAGGGCTTTCAGCTGGGCACGCACACCGGCGGGCAGATCCAGAGCGGGCGTACCCCATGAGGTTGTTGACCAGGTTTCAGGGACCACGGCGGCTACGTCCGCCCGCAACTGTTCGGGAACTTCGTAGCATTGACCGCAGATGGAAGGGCCCACCCATGCGCTGATGGTCGCCGCACCGTGGTTTCGCATGTTCGCCACTGTGACCGAAACGATGTCCGCTGCGACGCCGGGCCGGCCTGCATGGACCACGGCAAGGACCGGATCGATTTCTTCCGGCACTTCGCCCAACAGCACGACCGGGACGCAGTCGGCCACCATGACGGCGAGAGGCTGTCCCCTCGACACCATGGCGTCAGCGGTTGGCCCGTCGCCGTGCGCGGCGATGAATTCAACGGCTTTTCCGTGGACCTGGTTCATGTACTGGAAATGCCGTTCGCCAAGCCCCGCTGCTGCTTCCAGCCGGGCCCGGCGCGCCATGACATCGTCAGGATTGTCCGCTACGTGCAGTGCAAGGTTGCCCGCATGGTCATCGGAGAAGGCGACCGAAATTCCGGGCCGCACTTCTTTTTGCCACCAAAACACTACTGGCTGACTCTCCTGGGTGGGTCTGAACGGAACGGGCTACTTCAGGAAGTCCGGAACATCGAGGTCGTCGGTGCGGCTTCCCGAAAGGTCCGGTTCGACGACGGCGGGAAGGTCGACGTCGAAGCCGGAGTCGGCCGGCAAAGCCGATGGGCGCTGCTGGCCCCAGTTGCTCAGGCCGGAAGCGCCGACGCCAGCGGCGACGTGCTGCGGCGCGGAGTAGGCCGGGGCAGCCGAAGGCGCGGCGGGGCGGTCCGGGGCCGCAGGGGCCTGGTGCTGACCTGGCTGCTGGGAAACGGACTGGTTCATCGACGGCGACGTGGCCTTGACGTCGTCAAAACCGGCGGCGATGACCGTGACGCGTGCTTCGTCACCCAGGGCGTCGTCAATGACGGCACCGAAGATGATGTTGGCTTCGGGGTGGGCCACTTCCTGCACGAGCCTGGCGGCTTCGTTGATTTCGAACAGGCCAAGGTCCGAACCGCCCTGGATGGAGAGCAGGACGCCGTGGGCGCCATCGATCGACGCTTCCAGCAGCGGTGAGGCGATGGCGAGCTCTGCGGCCTTGACGGCGCGGTCTTCGCCTCGGGCCGAGCCGATACCCATCAGAGCGGAGCCTGCACCCTGCATGACCGACTTGACGTCGGCGAAGTCGAGGTTGATCAGGCCGGGGGTGGTGATGAGGTCCGTGATGCCCTGGACACCGGAGAGGAGCACTTGGTCAGCGGAACGGAAAGCGTCCAGGACGGAGACGTTACGGTCGCTGATGGACAGGAGGCGGTCGTTGGGAATGACGATGAGGGTGTCGACTTCATCGCGCAGGGCGTCGATTCCAGCCTCGGCGGAACCGGCGCGCCGGCGGCCTTCGAAGGTGAAGGGCCGCGTGACGACACCGATGGTCAGGGCGCCGAGCGAGCGTGCGATCCGGGCCACGACGGGGGCGCCGCCGGTTCCGGTGCCGCCGCCTTCGCCTGCGGTGACGAAGACCATGTCGGCTCCGCGGATGACCTCTTCGATCTCATCGGCGTGGTCCTCGGCGGCCTGGCGTCCGACGTCGGGATTGGCGCCGGCTCCCAGACCGCGGGTGAGCTCGCGTCCGACGTCAAGCTTGACGTCCGCATCGCTCATGAGGAGAGCCTGGGCATCGGTGTTGATGGCGATGAACTCGACGCCGCGAAGGCCGACTTCGATCATTCGGTTAACTGCATTCACGCCACCGCCGCCGATGCCGACGACCTTGATGACGGCCAAGTAATTCTGCGGTGCTGCCACGTTTCGTGCCCCTTGCTTGTGTCCTATAGCGAAACAGATCGAGTCCAACTTGAATCCTTGGACCTTAACCCTCTAGTTGAAGGTTATAGTTATGTCAAGTAACTCTTAAGTGACCGTATGGGCTATGAATCCGACATTCAATGACCGCCTCCGCGTGTCGTGTGAAAGTCCGAAAAATAGCCCCGTACACCGGCGAAGTTACTTCGTGGAATGGCCTATTTGGTAAACGGGTGCCTCGGTGCGCTGACATCGTAGACATT
This sequence comes from Arthrobacter sp. NPDC080031, assembly GCF_040702485.1. Classification (NCBI taxonomy): domain Bacteria; kingdom Bacillati; phylum Actinomycetota; class Actinomycetes; order Micrococcales; family Micrococcaceae; genus Arthrobacter; species Arthrobacter sp. NPDC080031. Next base: position 18,798 of record NZ_JBFBLA010000036.1, on the reverse strand, counting down.
CACCGGAACTTTTGGATTGGCGGGAGCCTTAAGCAACGCCTCAAGGACCCGCGCCTTGAGCTCCTTCTCGTCCGCATTCCCCCACACAACGATTTTGCCGTCCGTGAGCTTGAGCTGGACGGCGTCCGGCGACGAGGCCGACGCGCTGGCCATCTTCGCCAGGACATCCGCCGGCAGCGTCGCAAGAACGGCCGTGATCGCCTTGAAGAGATTCTGATTGGCGCCCAGCCCGTCGATGAGGGGCAAGGCGACCGATGCGGGGTCGGCGGTTGACCCAAGCTGGACGCCGTCGACGTCGACGAGTGAATAGTTGTCGCCGCTCTTGACCAGCGCCACGGGCACCCGCTCCACGACGTGGACCAGAAGTTCCGACGGCGGGCGGGCCTCGGTACTGACGGAACGCACCTGGACGAGGGGCTTGAGCAGCGCGGCGATCTCGGCGTCGTTGATTTGCGGAAGAGGTTTTCCCTTCACCGGTTCGAGGGCCTTCTGGACGCTCGCCGCGGGGAGCAGCTTGGTGCCGTCAACCGTCACCGTGCGCACAGCAAACGCCGGCGAGTAGACCGCCGCAACGATAATTCCCGCGACCAGGGCGACGACGATGGCCAACACCGTGAGCACTGTCCGCCGCTGCTTGCGTCCCTTGGGCTCCGGAAAGGCCAGCACGTTGCTGTCCTTGCCGCTGGCGGCGTCCGACGGACCCCCGACGGGATCGTCGAGGCTGCGTTCAGCACTGATGACTCCGGGCCGGGTGCCGGCCTTCGGCTTGAAAGTGGGCTTCCGGGTATCAGCCACCCAACAGCTCCACGATCCTGGGTCCGTAGGCCGTCACGTCGCCGGCTCCGACGGTCAGCACGATGTCGCCCTCGCGGGCCGCGGAGAGCACCGCGTCCAGCGCCTCCTGGCCGCCGGCCACGAGCCTGCCGCTCTTGAGGCGCCCCGTGATCAAGGCACTCGTGACTCCGGGGATGGGATCCTCGCGGGCAGGGTAGATGTCCAGGACGAGGGCTGTATCCGCCTCGCCAAGCGCCTCCGCAAACTGTTCCGCGAATTCGCGGGTGCGCGAAAACAGGTGCGGCTGGAAGAGCACATGCACCTTGTTGCCGCCTGCCACGGAGCGGGCAGCGGACAAGGCGGCCCGGACCTCCGTGGGGTGGTGGGCGTAGTCGTCGTAGACCCGCACGCCCCTCCCCTGTCCCTTGAACTCGAATCGCCGCGATGCGCCGGTGAAATGGCCGAGGGCAGCCGCGGCGGCCCCGGGCGCCACGCCGAGCTCGACTGCGACGCCGAACGCAGCCGCCGCGTTCAAGGCGTTGTGCCGCCCGGGTACTTTGAGCTCAAGCTGGTATCCCTGTCCGTCGATGGACACCCGGACGTCGCCGGGCCCCCCATCGTGCAGGCGGATGTCGGCGTCCTCCGCGGTGCCGTAGCTCAGCACCCGCGTATTGCCCGCGGCGCGGGTCCGTTCCGCGAGGGCCCGGGCGCCGTCGTCGTCCGCGCAGGCAAAAAGCACGCCGTTGGCGGGCAGCAGTGCCGCGAAACTGTCGAAGGAGGCGTAGACAGCCTCAGGCGTGCCGTAATAGTCCAGGTGGTCTGCCTCGACGTTCGTGACGACGGCAATGAGCGGCCGGTAGTTCAGGAAGGAACCGTCCGATTCATCGGCTTCGGCGACGAAGATGTCCGAGGTGCCGTGCGCCGCGTTGACACCGAGAGCGGGTACGTTGGCGCCGATGGCGAAGGACGGGTCCAGTCCGGCTTCCTTGAGCAACACAGCAACCATTGAGGTGGTCGTCGACTTGCCATGCGTGCCTGCCACGGTCACCACGCGGTCTGTACTCATGGTTGCCGCGAGGGCCTCCGAGCGGTGGAGCACCGGAAGGCCGGCCGCCCGGGCTGCCTCCAACTCCGGATTGTCAGCCCTGATGGCCGAACCCGCAACGACGGTCTGCGCGTCACGAAGGTTTTCCGCGGCGTAGCCAACGGCGATCTGCGCCCCGGCGGACTGGAGGTCCTGCATGACGGGCAGGTCCTTGGCGTCCGAACCGCTCACCGGAACGCCCCTGGCCACCATGATGCGTGCGACGGCAGACATGCCCACGCCCCCGATGCCGATGAAGTGGACCCGGCCGAGGGAATCGACGTCTGCGAGGGGCCGGGTCATTCGCTTACCGCTTCCAAGACGAGATCAGCCATCCGCTGATCAGCATTTCTGATGCCAAGTTCCCTTGCCTTGCTGGCCATCTCCTCGAGGCGGGCCTGATCCGTGAGCAAAGGAATCAACTCGGCTTTGAGCCATTCCGCAGTCAGGGCCCGGTCGTCGACCAAAAGCGCAGCCCCGGCCTTGACCAGCGCGGATGCGTTCATTGCCTGCTCGCCGTTTCCGATGGGCAGCGGGACGAATACCGCGGGGAGCCCGACGGCGGCCACCTCACTGACGGTTGCCGCGCCGGATCGGGCGAGGAGAACGTCGGCGGCCGCGTACACGTTTTCCATGCCGTCGACGTATTCCACCTGGTGGTAGCCGTCGACAGCCAGGGGGGCGCCGTCGTCGTTAGTCACTGCCTTGCCGCGGCCGGTGATGTGCAGCGTCTGGATACCGGCTTCCGCCAAAGCGGCGACAGCACCGGCAATGGTGCGGTTGATGCTCAGCGCGCCGGAAGAGCCGCCCGTCACGATGAGTGCGGGCTTTCCGGCGTCGAGGCCAAGCGACTGCCTGGCATCCGCGCGCCAAGCCGCCCGGTCCAAACCGGCGATGGCCTTGCGCATGGGCATCCCCACGTGGCGGGCGTGCCTTAGCCGGGTCTCGGGGAAGGCCACGCCCACGTGCTTGGTGAACATCGCGCCGACCCGGTTGGCAAGCCCGGCGCGCGTGTTGGCCTCGTGGATGACGATGGGAATCCTGCGACGCCACGCCGCGAGGTACATGGGAGTGCAGACATAGCCGCCGACGCCGAGGAGGACGTCGGCCTGCGCGTCGTCCAGGATGCGCCCGGCTTGTTTGACTGCCGCAGCGAGCCTGCGGGGCAGTTTGAGCAGATCCGCGGAAGGCTTCCGGGGAAAGGGAACCCGGTCGATGGTGGCCAACTCGTAGCCTGCAGCCGGAACGAGGCGCGTTTCCATGCCGTTGGGTGTGCCGACGGCAAGGATCCTGGCATCCGGCCGCAGTGACTTGATGGCATCGGCAATGGCGAGCAAGGGGCTGATGTGTCCGGCGGTCCCGCCGCCGGCGAGGACCACGGAGAGGGGTTTGGGCTGGGAATTCATGGAGTGCTATGTACGCTTTCGTGCAGTTTTTCCAAGTCGCCAGCGCGGCTTGGAACGGCTGGCAGGAGCCATTTGGGCGCGGGCCAAAGACAACACTACGCCCACGCCGCACAGCGACATCACCAACGCTGAACCACCGTAGGAAATGAAAGGCAGGGGAACGCCGATCACGGGCAGCAGTCCCGCCACCATGGCCATGTTGATCGCGGCCTGTCCAAGCATCCACGCCATGATCGATCCGCCGAGCACCCGGGCGAACAAGTCTTCCTGGTGGCTGACGACGCGGTAGATGGCAACGGCGAGCAGCGCAAAAAGCACCAGGACCACGATGGTGCCCACAAGCCCGAGTTCCTCCCCGATGACAGCGAAGATGAAGTCGTTGTGGGCTTCGGGAATCCACTGGTATTTTTGCCGGCTCTGGCCAAGTCCGACACCAAGCCAGCCTCCCGAAGCCAGGGCGCTGAGCCCCTGTTCGCTTTGGAAGCCGATGTCGCTCGCCCCGGCGCAACTCTGTCCCATCCACGAGGTGATCCGGCACATCCGGTTTCCGCTCGTGAACGCCAGAATCAGCGCGGCAGCGGCGGCGACACCACCGGCAGCAGCGAAGAGCTTCAGGTTGACGCCGCCGAAAAACAAGCCCGCAGCCATGATGAGCATGACCACCAGCGAGGTGCCGAGGTCATGCCCCAGGACAATGAGGGTAATGATGACGCCGGAGACCGGGACGATAGGGATCAGCGCGTGCGTCCACTTGTCGAGAAGTTTTGCCTTGACGGAAAGCACCGTGGCCATCCAGAGCACCAAGGCGAACTTGGCGTATTCCGATGGCTGGAAGGTGAAGCCACCGATCTCGATCCAGTTCTGGTTGCCCAGCACACGCTTGCCGATCACGAGTACCAGCACCAGCAAGGCGCAGGCAAGAATGATTGAAGGCCAGGCGAACCTTTTCAGCCAGACGACGTTGACCCGTGAAAGCACCAGCATCGCAACGACGCCGATGCCTGCGAACATGCCCTGCTTGGTGGCGATGGAGTACGGGGATTCGCCGGCCGCAATCGCCTCGACGCTGGACGCCGACAGGACCATGATGATCCCGATGGCCGTGAGCGCAAGCGAAGCGCCAAGAATCAAGTAGTAGGTTGACCCGCCGCTCGATTTACCGCTTCCCTCCAGAGTTGCCCAGAACCCGGAAATCCCCGAGCGGATGCGGGACGGCAGCGAGGCTCGGGCAACGCCTGCCGCGCGTCCAGCGGGGTCTGGCTTGCCGGCCCGGGTCCGCCCGGGCCCGCTGCGCGTGGGCGTGCTGACCATTGTTACTCCTCGGTGGTCTGTGCCTGGCCTTCCACAAGCTCGCGCACTGCCCGGATGAAAGCATCGCCACGGTGAGCGTAGGAAGAGAACTGGTCCATGGAAGCAGCCGCCGGGGCCATCAGCACGGTATCGCCGGGCTCGGCGACACGTGCTGCCGACTCGACAGCATGGGCCATGACGGTGTCGCCGAAGATCGGAGACGGTTCCGCGGCGGCACCAGCTGAATCGGCGGACTGCACCTTTTCAGTGTCGCCCTTGGGCTGCCCGATTACGGGCACATCCGCTGCGTGTCGCTTGAGGGAGGCTTCCAGGTCCGCGGTGTCGGAGCCGATCAGCACCACCGCCTTGAGCCTGTGCGCGTTGCTTTTGACCAGGTCGTCATAGTTGACGCCCTTGGACAAACCGCCTGCGATCCAGACGACCTTGTCGAACGCGGACAGGGCGGCAGAAGCTGCGTGCGGATTGGTCGCTTTGGAGTCGTTGACCCAGAGCACGCCGTTCTGCTTGGCCACAGGCTGGATGCGGTGGTCTCCCGGGAGATAGTTCCGGAGCCCCTCGCGCACTGCAGCCGGTTCGACGCCGTAAGCGCGCACGAGTGCGGCGGCGGCCAGCGCGTTGGCGACCATGTGTCGGGGCGCAGGCTGGCCCAGATCCGCCAGGGACGCGAGTTCCTCTGCTGAACTCTTGCGCTCTTCAATGAACGCACGGTCCACGAGCAACCCCTCGACGACACCGAGCATGCTGACAGCCGGGGTCGAGGTGGTGAAGCCGATCGCCCGGCAACCCTCCACCACGTCGGCGTTTTCCACCATGCGTTCGGTCTCGATCTGCTCGGCGTTGTAGATACACGCCTTCTGGGTGTGCTCGAAGATTTTTGCTTTGTCCGCGAGGTAGGACTCGTAGGAGCCGTGCCAGTCGACGTGGTCCTCGGCGACATTGAGGCAGACGCTTGCAACCGGGGAGAGCGATTCGATCCAGTGCAATTGGAAGCTGGAAAGCTCGACCGCGAAGGCGTCGTACTCCACTGGGTCACGGAGGGCATCCAGGATGGGAGTACCTACGTTCCCCACGGCGATTGCCTTGAGCCCCGCTGCCTGCAGCATGGCTTCAGTCATGCCCACCGTGGTGGTCTTGCCGTTGGTACCGGTGATCGTGAGCCAGTCCGCCGTCTTGCGGCCTTTGCGTTCGCGTACCCGCCAGGCGAGTTCGACGTCGCCCCACACCGGTACGTGGGCCCGTTTGGCAGCTGCCAGGAGGGACTGGTCCGGCCGCCAGCCCGGCGATGTCACGACGAGTTCGGCCTTTTCGCCGTCCACGCGGGGCAGCGTCTTGACGGCGTCCTGGCCGAGGAGGACGTCGGCTGCGCCGACGATCTTCAAGGTGTCCGCCTGGGCGAGGGCTTTGGCGCTCGTGGCAGCGTCAACCACCACTACCCGTGCGCCGAGTTCGATCAAGGTGTCGGCGGCCGCGAAACCGGAGACACCGATGCCGGTCACGACGACGCGCAGGCCCTTCCAGTCGGAATCCCAACTGACGAGGTTACCTAGCCGGTCGTTGGCAGAAGGCTTGGTTTGAGGACTTGAGCTCACAGCAGCACCACCCATTCAGCATAGAAAATCCCAAGGCCGGCGGCCACGAAGAGGCCGCAAAGAATCCAGAATCGGACAACCACCGTGATCTCGGCCCAGCCCTTGAGTTCGAAATGATGCTGAAGGGGGGCCATCTTGAAGACCCGCTTCCCCTTGGTGACCTTGAAGTAGCCCACCTGGATGATGACCGACAGCGTGATGAGGACGAAAAGGCCGCCGATGATGCCCAAAAGAAGCTCGGTGCGGGAGAGGATCGCAAAGCCCGCCACCGCGCCGCCGATGGCCAGGGAACCGGTGTCTCCCATGAAGATCTTCGCCGGGGACGTGTTCCACCAGAGGAAGCCCACCAGAGCGGCACTGCAGATAGCGGCCAGGAGCGCCAGATCGAGCGGGTCGCGGACCGAGTAGCAGCCGCTGCCCGCCTCGCGGGGTGAACCGCAGGCCTGGTTGTTCTGCCAGATTCCCATCAGCGTGTAGGCTCCGAAGACCATGATGGAGGCGCCGGCGGCAAGGCCGTCCAGACCGTCCGTCAGGTTGACGCCGTTGGTTGCCGCAGTGACGATCAGGTTCGACCAGATGACAAACAGGATGGCCCCGAGGACGGTGCCTCCGAAGGCCAGGTTCAGCCAGGGAATGTCCCGGACAAGGGAAATATGGGTGGAGGCCGGGGTGATCCCCTGCGCGTCGGGGAAGTTCAGGACGAGCACTGCGAAGACAATGCCGACGAACGCCTGAAGGATCAGCTTGGCTTTGGCATTGAGTCCGAGGCTGCGTTGCTTGGAGATCTTGATGAAATCGTCGAGGAAGCCAACGAATCCCATGCCGACCATGAGGAACAACAGGAGCAGGCCCGAAGCCGATGGGCCCGGTGATCGCGGGTTCATCATCCACATGATCAGGTGGGTCAGCCCGTAGCTGACGAGCACGGCGGCCACCACGACGGTCCCGCCCATGGTGGGAGTGCCGCGCTTGGTGTGGTGGGAGGTAGGTCCGTCGTCGCGGATGAACTGGCCGTATCCCTTGGTGACGAGGAACCGGATGAAGAGCGGCGTTCCGACCAAAGCCACCAGGAGGGCGACGCCCGCGCCGATCAACAGTGCAATCACAGCAGCTCGTTCCCTTCATTGGCGGCGGTTGCAGCCGTTGTGTTCGCACTCGTACCGGCTTGTGGGGGTAATGCTATCCGATCCCCTAAATGCCTTAGGCCCACCCCGTTCGAGGACTTGAAAAGCACCAAGTCGCCTGGTTTGAGCTCGGCCTGCAGCAGTTCGTAGGCTTCGTCGGCCGTTTCCGCGAAACTGCACTCGTCGCCCCAGGAGCCTTCCTGGATCGCGGAAATGTACAGCGCCCGGGCTTCGCGGCCAACCACTACGAGCCTGGAAATGTTCAAGCGGACCACTTGCGTCCCCACGGCGGTGTGTTCGCGGATGGAGTCTTCGCCAAGCTCCAGCATCGCCCCCAGCACCGCCCACGTGCGGCGTCCGTGGCCCAGGTCGGCGAGGGTGCGCAGGGCTGCCCTCATGGATTCCGGATTCGCGTTGTACGCGTCGTTGATGATGGTGACCCCGTCCGGGCGCTCAGTGCGTTCCATTCGCCACCGGCTGGCCGGCGACTGCTCGCTCAGCGACTCGGCGATCCCGGCGGCGGGGATGCCGGCCGCGAACGCGGCGGCAGCGGCCGCAAGAAGGTTGGTGACGTGGTGCGCACCGATGAGCTTGCTGTGGACGGGATGCGGGATCCCGCCGTCGGGGAGGAAGAGTTCGAATTCCGGGTGGCCGTCTTCGTCGATATCGGCGTTCCTGGCTTCGACTGCGGAGCCGGAAATGCCGGTGGCGGTGGTTCCGAGCACTTTGGCCCGGGTGCGGGAGACCATGGCCGCGACCCGCGCGTCGTCGAGGTTGATGACGGCGGTTCCGTCCTGCCCCAGCGCCTCGACGAGTTCGCCCTTGGCCTTGGCTATGTTCTCGACGCCACCGAACTCGCCTGCGTGGGCGGTGCCGACGCAAAGAACGACGCCGATATCCGGTTGGACCATCTCGGCGAGGTATTTGATGTGGCCGACGCCGGTGGCGCCCATTTCGATCACGAGGTAGCGGGTGCCCGCATCGGCTCGGAAAACGGTGAGCGGCACGCCGACTTCCCCGTTGTACGAACCCTGAGGCGCCACTGTGGCGCCGGCGCGGGAAAGAATGCCCGCGAGCAGGTCCTTGGTAGTGGTCTTGCCCGCCGAGCCTGTGATGCCGATGACGGTGAAGGGCTCCCCCTGTGCGGCCCGGGCGGCGCGGATTCGGCGCACGGACTCTGCAGCCAGGGCACCCATGGCGATCACGGCGTCATCGACGACGACGGCTGGGTACGGCCGGCCGTCGTTGTCGGAAACGTCGCGCTCGGTCAGCGCCAGGACAGCCCCGCGCTCGAAAGCGGCGCCTACATAGGCATGGCCGTCAGCGTTCTCTCCTGGCTTGGCCACGTACAACGATCCAGCGGCCGCCTCACGGGAGTCGGTAACAACGGACGCCGGGACAATGTCCGGGTCCGCTGCCAATCGGCCGTTGGTAATATCGGCGATCTCCGCCGCAGTAAGTGCAATCATCTCGGTCTAGGACTCTATCCGCTCGTCCGTTGAAACTTTGAATCCCCTGGCTGTCAAGGCCGCCCGTAGTTCCACCCGGTCGTCGAGGGCAAGGTTGACGCCCTTCACTTCCTGCCAGACCTCGTGGCCGCGGCCGGCGACCAGGATGGTGTCTTTCTCGGTGGCCAGTTCCACGGCTTGGCGGATGGCGGCGTCCCGCGGGTACGCTTCCACGATCTCGCAGTCCAGGTTCTCCGACTCGCGGGCGGCACGGGCGCCGGCGATGACTTCCGAACGGATCGCCGCTGCGTCTTCGTCATGGGGATCGTCGTCGCTGACGATGACGACGTCGGCGAGCCGGGCGGCTATGGCGCCCATGGTCGGCCGCTTGCCCTGGTCGCGCTGTCCTGTTGCGCCGAAAACAACAATCACGCGCGATCCCGGGGATTGCGGGCGTACGGCCTTGAGGGCCCTCGCCAGCGCGTCCGGGTTGTGCGCGAAATCGACAACGGAGGCAGGGGCATCCGAGATCAGCTGCATCCGGCCGGGTACGGAAACGGTGAAGGGATCGTGCGTGTCCAGCGCCGCCTGGAGTGCCGCCGGCTCGATGCCGGAGTCGAGGACCATAATGGTGGCCAGCGCCGCGTTGGCGACGTTGAAGTCCCCCGGCAATCCGGTATGGACGCGCAGGGCCGTTCCGTCGCGGTGGCGCAATTCGAAGTCCGTTCCGAGCCCGCGTGGCTTGGCTGACTCCACCGTCCAGTCAGCGTCGCTCCCCTCCGTGGCCGACAGCGTGGTCACGGGAATTCCCGCCTCATCGGCCAGCAAGCGCCCCCACGGGTCGTCAACGGTCACCACGGCCCGCCTTGCGCGCGCGCTGGTGAACAGCTCCGCCTTGGTCCGGTAGTACTCCTCCATGCTTCCGTGGAGATCTAGGTGGTCCTGTGTCAGGTTGGTGAAGCCGGCAACGTCGAACGTCACGGAGTCGACCCTGTGGAAGGACAGGGCATGGGAGGAAACCTCCATGGAAGCAGCCTCCAGCCCGCGTTCACGCATGAGGGCGAGCAAGGCGTGGACGTCCGTCGACTCCGGCGTGGTCAGCAGGCTCGGAATGGCTTCGCCCCCCGCAAGAATCTCGATCGTCCCGATCAGTCCAGGATTCATGCCCAGGGCGCGGAGCAGGGAGTTGATGAAATACGTCGTTGTCGTTTTGCCGTTTGTACCGGTCACCCCGAAAAGCGTGGGCGAACCGCCGTCGAGGGGCTGGCTTCGATAAATGAGGGCAGCGAGGGACCCGACGGCGGCACGGGGATTGCTGACGATCAGCACGGGAACAGCGAGGTCCTCAAGTGCCAATTGACGCGCGCCGTCTTCATCGGTTAAGACGGCCACAGCACCGGCTGCCACCGCTTGGGTGACGAAGTCGGCGCCATGGCGTGTGGCACCGGGCAGCGCCAGGTACAAGTCTCCCGGCTCGACCGTGCGCGAGTTGAGGGACACACCAGTCACCGACGTATCTCCGGAGTCCGGGGGCAGCGCGATTCCGAGGGACGATGCGATGGCCTCAAGGGGAACAGGCGCCACGACGGCTGGACGGAAGCCTGGTTTGTCCGTAGCCGACGGGTTCCCTGTAGGGATCGACACGGCATCATTCTGCTCTGACAAGGTGGTCTCCGTTGGTACTCGTAAAACTGGCCGCGCGGGAACCCGGGGGCTACCGCAAACGGCATGGGTGGATCGTAATGTGGCCGGACAGATGCCCACTAAGCTTACTTGGCAAAACTGGGCTGCCTGCCGTGATGGCCCCTATTTGCCGTATTGGGGAAGCCGCGCTGGAGTGCCCGTGGACGGCGGGACGTTGTAGGTACGCAGGACCTGGCCCATGACCGAGCGGAAAATCGGCCCCTGGGTGATGCCGTAAATGCTGCCCTTGGGCCGCTGGATTACAACCTCTACGATGAAGCGCGGATTGTCCATGGGCGCCATGCCCACGATCGAGGCGGTATAGCCATCGAACCCAGGCAGGCCATCTTCACGGGGCGCCTGGGACGTGCCCGTCTTGGCGCCCACCCGGTATCCATCGATCGCGGCATCCTTCACTTCGCCCATGGTGACGTTGCTCTCCAGGATGTCCCGCACCTGCTGCGCGGTGTCTTTGGTCACGACTTGCCGGGAATCCTTGGCAGGCACTTTCTCCTCCACCCCGTCAGCTCCGACGTAGCCGTCAATCAGCCGCGGTTGCAGCATCACGCCGTCGTTGGCCACGCTTTGGTACGCCCGGACGGTCTGCAGCGTGGACTGGGAAACACCTTGGCCGAACAGCACGGTGTACTGCTGGCGGTCATCCCATTGATCGGGCTTGGCCAGGATGCCTGAGGTTTCGGCGGGAAGGCCAATGTCCGGAGCTTGGCCGATACCGAAGCGCGTCAGGTAGTCGTAGCGCTGTTGCTTGCTCAGGCGGCTGCCGATCATCACGGTACCCGTGTTCATCGAATAGCCAAGGATGCCGGCAAGGGTCCTCTGCTCGGTTCCATGGTCGAACGCATCGGTGAAAGTCTGACCGTCGATGGTCAAAGCCGGTGGAATGGTGACGGTGTCCAATGGGCTGGACTTTCCCTCATTGATCGCAGCGGACGCCGTGATCATCTTCTCCACCGAGCCGGGCTCGTAGGCAGCCGTCACGGACCGTACGCCGCGGTCCGCAGCCGCTACCTTGCCGGGGTCGTTGGGATCCGGTGCGTTGGTGTCCGCCATCGCGATGAGGTTCCCGGTTTTGATGTCCTCGACGACGATTGATCCCCACTCGGCATTGAGCTGGTTGACCTGGGTCTGGATGGCCTGCTGCGCAAAGTACTGGATGTCCGTGTTCAGCGTCAGCTTGACGTCTTTGCCGTTGACGGCCGGGGTCAGCAGGTCGGTTGCCACGGGGATACGAAGACCGTCGGCGCCGATCTCAAAAACGCGCTTGCCGTCTTTGCCGCGGAGCAGCTCGTCCTGGGTCTGCTCAAGGCCTGCCTGGCCCGTGGTGCCGTCTTTAAGGAAGCCGACTATCCCACCGGCCACGCTGCCGTTGGGATAGACGCGCTTGCTGATTCCCTCCGAGACGATACCCGGGATGTGCAGTTGGGCTATCCGGTCCTCGACGTCCGGCTTCACTTCCTTGGCCACGATGTTGTACTTCTTCACGCCGGTCACGGCTTGTGTGACCTGCCCGACGTCCATCCCGAGGGCGCTGGCAAGCTCTGCTATCCCCTGGGACCTGGAGATCGTATCGATAACTTGGGTCTGGGAGTTGAAACGAGGAAACTGATCGGTATTGGTGTTGACCGTTTGGTCCACCACGATGTTGTAGCGGATCACGCTGCTTGCGAGAACGGTGCCGTTGGCGTCAAGGATCTTGCCTCGTTCGGCCGGCAGGATCGTGGTTGTCAGCCGGTTGTTGTAGGCCGCCTCGGCCAGGCCACCGACGTCCAGCCCCTGGACGAGGAACAACTTGCCCCCGACCACCAGCAATAGCGTCAGCATGACTCCGAGGCCGAGGCCGAGGCGCAGGCGCTTCTTCGCCGCCGGCGTTCTCTTGTTCTTCGATTTGCCGGTTTTCTGCACCACGTCGATTCCTTGCTGCTTGCCTTGCTGGTCACCTGAAATCAGGTCGGCTGGACGTTACTGCCCTGGTACCTTCTGCTGTGGAGCGGGGACCGAACCACCGTGGAGATCCACAGCCGGCGGCTTGGGTGCCGCAGGAACCGCGGGCGCCTGCGGTTTGGCCGGTGTCGAGTCGGCGGCCACGTTCGGCTTGCGGCTGTCCAGTGAATCATTCTTGGCGGGTGCGGACGGAGCGACGCTGGATTGGCCTGCAACCGCAGGAGGAGCGATGACGGCACCGGGATTCTGTCCCTTGGTTGCCGGCGTGGCTTTTCCTGTGACCGTCAGGTTGTCCAGATCGATCTGGCCCGTGGCAGTGGAAGCTACCATGCCCAATTCTGCGGCCTTGGCGGCAAGATTCTGGGGAGCTTGGTAGTTCTGGACCTGCTGTGTCAGGTCCTGGTTCTGCTTGGTCAAGGACGCAGCGTCGTTCCTGAGCTTCACAAGGTCGTATTGGGCCGTGGAAACGGAGATGTTGAGCACCAGGACAGTCAGCAAGGCGGCGGCCAGCACGCCGAAGCAAAAGACGACGAACGGAGTCCGTCGTCGTCCGGGAACACTTTGTACGAGCGAGAGCGGCGTCCGCGCCTTGCGGGTCGTGTCGCGCTCCGGTCCCCGGGCGGGCAGGGCACGCGCAGTGTTCCCCACTGTGGTCGGCAGGATCTTCGCGGCAGCGGTGCTCATGCTGTTCTCCTCGCTTTGATGCGTTCCACGGCCCGCAGGCGGGCAGATGCCGCACGCGGGTTTTCGGCGATTTCTTCAGGGGTAGGCACTTCGGTGCCCTTGGTCAGGATCTTGAATTCCGGCTTATGTTCTTCCAGCTCCACAGGGAAGCCGAGCGGTGCCGAGGACTTGGACCGGGACTGGAAGACCGACTTGACGATCTTGTCTTCGAGTGAGTGGTACGACATGACCACTACCCGTCCGCCCATTGCCGAGGCTGCGAGGGCCGCAGGCACTGCCCTCTCCAGGACATCGAGTTCCTCGTTGACTTCGATGCGCAGGGCCTGGAAAGTCCGCTTTGCCGGATGTCCACCGGACTTTGCAGCCGCAGCGGGAACAACGCCCCGGATCTGCTCGACGAGTTCCCCGGTGGTGGCGAATGGCTTGGTGACCCTCGCCGTGACGATGCGGTTCGCGATCCTGCCGGCAAACTTTTCCTCGCCCCACTTGCGGATAATCCGCACGAGGTCTTCTTCGGAATAGTTGTTGACTACGTCGGCGGCAGTCTGGCCGCGGCTGGTGTCCATCCGCATATCCAGCGGCGCGTCGTAGGAGTAGGCAAAGCCGCGCTCCCGCTCGTCCAGTTGGAGGGAAGAGACACCCAGATCCATGAGGATGCCGTGCACCTCCGGGATGCCCAAGTCGGCAAGCACATCTTCGATTTCGTCATAAACGGCATGTACCAGGTCAGTGCGGGCCGCGAACGGTTGCAGGCGCTCTCCAGCGAGGGCCAGGGCCTCTTCGTCCCGGTCGATACCAACGAGGTGCAGATCGGGGAACCGCTGCAGCATCGCTTCGGAGTGGCCACCCATTCCCAATGTGGCGTCGATGACGACGGGCGTTTCGCCACGGCTGCGGGCGGCCTCAAAACCTGGTGCCAACAAATTGATGCACCGGTCCTTCAGGACCGGTACATGTCGCTCCGAGGTTGGTTTTGGCGCGTCTTGCTCCTCCATGCGGCCTCCTCAGAGCTGAATTGTTCATCTGTCAGTTTCGTGCTGAGCGGTCGCTTCTTGGGCCGGATCCCCATCCGCGCCTATCGCAGCGTCTGCCTGGCTCCGGGGAAGGTGAGCCAGGAAAACAATGTGATGGGCGGCTGGAGATCCCGTCCAAGAAGCATTGCTGCTTCCTGTGCCGGTTTCTAAATGAAACCGGGAAGGTTGTCGTCGTCGGTCTCCGAGAAGGCGGCTTCCTTCTCGGCCAGGTACTCATCCCAAGCCTGGGCGTCCCAGATCTCTGCGCGGGTTCCGGCGCCGATGACCGCCAATTCCCGCTCAAGACCTGCGTAGCTCCGGAGCGCCGGCGGAATTGTCACGCGCCCCTGCTTGTCAGGCACCTCGTCAGAGGCTCCGGACAGGAAAACCCTGATGTAGTCACGTGACTGCTTGGAGGAGATGGGGGCCTCCCGCATGGATTCGTGAATACGTTCGAATTCCCGCTGGCTGAAGACGTAGATGCAACGTTCCTGGCCCCTTGTGAGGACCAAGCCGTCAGCAAGTTCCTCGCGGAACTTGGCGGGAAGGATGATCCGGCCCTTTTCGTCCAGACGCGGTGAATGCGTGCCAAGAAACACTGGCCCACCGCCCCATCTGTAAAGGTGCCCGTACCTGCCCCACGCCGCCACTACCCTCTTACTTGCTCCACTTTACTCCACAAGCCCCCACAGTCAACGCAATCCGGCGTGTTTCTGCCCCACTTTCGTATGCGGGAGCCTGAAAACATGCGGCTCCCGGGGGTGGTTGGTGGTGGAGGAGACTTTGCGGCGGCGCTCCAAGGAGGCGCACGACGGCGGCTCGCCAGCCCCGCCTACAGGCTCGCGAGGTGCGGCGAACGTGGCGTTAAATGCGAAAAGACCCGAGATTCGGGTCTTTTCGCAATCAGGTCAGAGCCTGGTGGTGCAATGTGGAGGACTCGGCATCCGTTTGGAGGACAAGCCCCTGGATGGAGCGTTCAGCTCTCCTCGCCGCGGCGGCGCTCGTCCCAGCGTTCCTCAAGGTTGCTCATGAATGAGTTCCTTGCCTTGCCCGGCTTGGCACTCTTCGACTTCCCGCCGGCTGCCCGTCTCAGGGTGGCGAAGTAAACGCCGGCGCCCATCACGATGAAGCCCAGCACCCCAAGGAAGATGTTCTGCAGGGACACACCTACCAACAACAAGAGAATCCCGACGATAGTGCCGAGAACGCCAATAACGATGTGCCTGGTCGACCATGAGCGAATGGGGTCAGAGCCCATTGAATTGGCAAACTTTGGATCGTCCTCATGCAGTTGCTTCTCGAGTTGCTCGAGTAGCTTCTGTTCGTGCTCCGAGAGGGGCATCGCGACCTCCTTTAGTCGGCCAGCGTCTGGATACGCTGCGGCCGTTGCCTCTGTTCCTTGAACGGACAAACCCAAAAAAGGGTTCCCGAAGACCGGGTCTTGTGAACACGGTCTCACGGAACAGACGCAACATGGCAATTTATCCAGACGGTCTAAATCTGTGTATCTCTAGGATAGTTTGTTGTCCGCTGTTCTGAAAGACACGCCGGAGGGCATGCGAGGGCTCTTCGAAGCCAAGGTAGGGCCCGGCCCGTCCGGCTGCGCATGCGGCTCCAAAAGCGTCGCAGGAAGGACGGTCTTGCTGCCGAATCGCTCGATGACACGGTCAAGCGCCTGTTCAGCCGCCCGCCAGTTGTCGTCCCGGCGGTCGAAGCTTAACTGCAGCGAGGTGTGTTCCGCCGGTTCGAGCTGCTCAGCCCGGACTCCTACAAGGCGCACGCTCATGGGGCGCTCCCCCAAGGACGCCAGCAACTGGCTTGCCACCTGGTAGATCATCTGGGCGCTGTCCACCGGCGTGTGCATTGTCTTGCTTCGGCTGATTGTCGAAAAATCCGCATAACGCAGCTTCAGCGCGATGGTCCGGGCCAGCATTCCCGCCGTCCGCAGCCGTGAAGCGGTTCGGTGGGAGAGCCTGAGCAACTCGCGGTGCAGGAGCGCGTCATCCGGGGTGTCAATAGCGAACGTTTCCTCGGAACCAATGCTCTTTTCGAGGCGGGTGGGCGTGACCGGCCGCGGATCCAGGCCCATCGACAATCGGTGGACGTGTTCGCCTGAGGCCCCAAGGACCTTTTTCAAGGAAGAAAGCGGGGTGGCCGCCACATCGGCCACGGTACGGATCCCCAGCCTTGCGAGGACATCGGCGGTCTTGGCCCCGACTCCCCACAACGCGTTCACGGGCAGGCTGTGCAAATAGGCTACGGTCTGCCCTTCCTCAATGAGGAGCAGTCCGTCGGGTTTGCAGCGCGTAGAAGCAATTTTGGCAACGAACTTGTTGGCGGCTATTCCGACAGAGGCAGTGATTCCCAGCTCCGACTCAACACGGCGCCGGATCAAACGGCCGATCTGGAGGGGCGGACCAAGTCTCCTGATGGCGCCTCCCACATCAAGGAAAGCCTCGTCGACGCTCAAGGGCTCCACGAGTTCCGTTATCGATTCGAAAATGCCCATCAATTGCGCGGACACCTCGTAGTAGAGGCTGTGGCGGGGCTCGATGATGACCGCGTTGGGACACATCCGCATGGCGTTGGCCATGGGCATGGCGGACTTCACGCCCAACGCGCGCGCTTCGTAGGAGGCGGACAGCACAACCGAGCGATCCACCGGGAAGCCCACAATGACGGGTTTTCCCTTGAGTTCGGGCCGCGTGCGCAATTCCACCGAGACAAAGAAGGCATCCATGTCCACGTGGAGGATGCTGGTGCGCCGCAGTTCCCGCAGAGCATCGGGATCCGGGGCGAATTCCTGTCCGGGGCCCCGCCCGTTGTTCTCTGCTTGTGGTCTCACAAGGAAATCCTATGCCGCGGGACTGGTTACTGGTGCCAGCGTCCGGCGCCCTAAACTGGAGGCAGCATCCGGCGTCGTCCCCAGGAGGAAATCCCTGTGAAGCTCTTTGGAAAGCCTCAACCCGTCAGCCTGGCCTTGTTGGCCACGGGCGTCGCGTTGACCATCTCGGCGTGCGGGTCGTCCCCGGCAAGCATGGCATCCCAAGGGGCGGCGCCAACACCGTCCGGGACGGCCACTGCCTCGGCAAGTCCGGCGCCGGGCGCAACTTCCACGGGGTCCGCGGGAGCTTCGGCGGCGGTCGGCGCCTTGGTTCCGGGATTCCCCCAGCAACTGATTCCAGTGATGCCCAAGGCAGCCGTGGAATCCAGCAGTTTCGACAAGAACTCCTCTCCGGCGTCGGTGGCCCTTGTCGGGAACATTGCGTCGCCGTCGGACGAAGTAGTGGCCTTTTATACCTCCGCGCTCACGGCGCAGGGCTTTAAGGAAGTCCCCGGCAGCACTGTCGGAAGTATCAAATCAAAGGATTTCCTCCGCGGCGACAATGAAACGGTGAATATCTCGGTGGTGGAAACCGCAGGCAAATCCACGTTCACCATCGGTGCCAACGTGGCCGCCGGGTCAATCAAGTGACCACGGAGAGCTTGGGTTCGGAACAGAGCCGTTTTGTGGCCGATGTCGCCGCCAAACTTAACGGTTTCCTTGGGGTGCAACAAGAAACCATGGCCACCATCTCCCCCGATGTCGCCCCGCTCATGGGCTCAATCACAAGCCTCGTGACAGGTGGCAAACGGCTCAGGGCCCTGATGTGCTACTGGGGTTGGCGAGGTGCCGGAGGCGAGTCCGCACACCCCGACATCATCACCGCCGGTTGCGCTTTGGAACTCTTCCAGGCTGCAGCCCTGATTCACGACGACATCATCGACCGCTCCGACACACGGCGCGGCGGCCCGAGCGTCCACAAGCGGTTCAGCCAGCTCCATGAGGGCCAAGGCTGGGCCCTCGACAGCGAACGCTTCGGGCATGCGGCCGCTATTCTCACGGGAGACCTTTGCTTGTCCTTCAGCGAGGAGGCGTTCACGGAGATTGGCGGCAGGGCCGCTTCCGGCACAACCGCACGGCGGATCTTCAACCTGATGCGGGCGGAGGTCATGGCCGGCCAATACCTGGACATCCTGGAGGAAGTTGCGGGCCCGGTGCGGGACCGCGCGGGTGCCGTCCACCGCGCCCAGTCCATCATCCGTTTCAAGTCGGCGAAGTATTCAACGGAACACCCCTTGGCCCTGGGGGGCGCCCTGGCCGGTGCCAGCGAAGAGCTCCTGCAAGGCTATTCCGCCTTCGCGTTGCCCCTCGGCGAGGCATTCCAGTTGCGCGACGACGTTCTGGGAGTGTTCGGAGACCCGGGGACCACAGGAAAACCCGCGGGAGATGACCTCCGCGAAGGCAAGCGGACCGTGCTGGTGGGCTTCGCCATCAACCAGGCGGGGACTGCTGATTCGAGCTACATCGATACCATGCTCGGAAGGCCGGACCTTGGCGAGGCCGAGGTTGCCGAGATCCGGCGGATCATCGTGGATTGCGGTGCGCTCGAAGCCACGGAATCGATGATCGAGGAACTCAGCAATGAGGCTTTCGAGGCCTTGGAACGCCTCCCCCTGGCTGAACTCCCGCTTGCCGCGCTCAGGCAGCTGGCCGAAGCCGCCGTCAGCCGCGCCGCGTGAACTCTTGGATAAATCCGGGTTAAGGGCAGTCTAAATACCTGCTTAAATACGGTGGTGGCGATCAGCATTGCTGATCGGTCCCGTGGCAGTGATGACGCGACGGCTGGGCAGCCGCACGGTACTGGTCTGTGCATTGCTGTTCTCGATCACGGGCAAC
>NZ_JBFBLA010000035.1:0-47420 GCF_040702485.1 Arthrobacter sp. NPDC080031 | reverse complement strand
CGTCCCCGAACTACCCAAAACCCGATCCGGGAAAATCATGCGCCGCCTCCTCAAAGACGTCGCCGAAGGCCGCGAACCCGGCGACGCCACCACCCTCTCCGACCCCACCATCATGGCCCAGATAGCCCAGTCCCTGAAAAAATAGGCTCTGCCCCAACCAAGCAAAGCCCCTCAGGCCAGCAGGCTAAGGCGGCGGTTCTCTCCAAGGAGGACCGCCGCTTCTGTCTTAAAACCCTCCGTCGCAAGAATGTTATATTTAGTGCTTTCATGTTCTCTTTTGAGCGGTTATAGTCGAGTTCTACGTGAGAAACCTCACAAGCACCACGCTTTCAAGGGAGAGAACATGGCAGCGAATCTTGACCCGATCCAGCCGGCCCACAATGCCGGCCCTGGACGCCGCACCATCCTGAAAACGCTCGGTATCGGCGCTGCGGGGCTCGCCGGCATTCCGCTGCTGGCTGCCTGCACCGGCGGCTCGGGGCCAGCTCCCGGAGCCACGTCGAACAGCCTGACCTTCGGCTCGGGTTCCTCGGACGACGTTCCCAAGGCCGCCTACAAAGCCGTCACCGATGCCTTCACCAAGAAGACCGGCATCACGGTGGCCACCAATGTCGTCCCGCACAACGACTTCCAGAACAAGATCAACTCCTACCTCCAGGGCAGCCCGGACGATGCCTTCACGTGGTTCGCCGGCTACCGCATGCAGTACTACGCGGGCAAGGGCCTCCTGGCTCCCGTGGATGACGTGTGGGCAACGATCGGCAGCAACTTCTCGGACGCCATGAAGAAGGCCTCCACCGGGCCGGACGGCAAGATGTACCTGGTCCCCAACTACAACTACCCTTGGGGATTCTTCTACCGGAAGAGCTTCTGGGCCGAAAAGGGCTACGCAGTACCGAAGACCTTCGATGAGTTGAAGACCTTGGCCGCCAAGATGAAGGCCGACGGCATCATCCCCATCGGCTTCGCGGACAAGGACGGCTGGCCGGCCATGGGCACTTTCGACTACATCAACATGCGCCTTAATGGCTATCAATTCCACGTGGACCTGACCGCCCACAAGGAAAGCTGGGACCAGAAGAAGGTCAGCGACGTCTTCGACACCTGGAAGGCCCTCCTTCCGTTCCAGGACCCCAATGCCCTCGGCCAGACGTGGCAGGACGCGGCCAAGGCCCTCGAAGCCAAGAAGACCGGGATGTACCTGTTGGGTTCGTTCGTGACCCAGCAGTTCACGGATCCCGCCGTGCTGGCGGACATCGATTTCTTCCCGTTCCCGGAAATCGCCGTGGAAGGCACCGACGCCGTCGAAGCCCCCATCGACGGATTGCTCCTCTCCAAAAAGGGCGGCGACAACAAGGCAGCGCACGACTTCCTGGCGTTCATGGGATCCGCCGATGGCCAGAACGCCTACTCATCGGTGGATGGCTCCAACATCGCCACCGTCAAGGGCGCCGACACGTCGAAGTTCACCCCGCTGAACAAGAAGTGCGCGGACACCATCGCCAATGCCAAGTACATCAGCCAGTTCCTTGACCGGGACGCCCTCCCTGCCATGGCCAACAACGTGATGATCCCCGCGCTGCAGTCCTTCATCAAGGACGGCACCGTGGACGTCAAGAACCTTGAAGCGCAGGCCAAGACCCTTTACGCAGCCCAGTAGCTGAAGGAATCCCCATGAGTACTACCGCCGAGAAACCGGCAGCACCGGACAGCGAGCCCGGTGCTGCCGGGCGAACCACGGCCCGCAAGGGCCAGCCCGGCACCGCCAGGCGGACCGGCAAAGCAGGCAGGGTCCGCCGCCTCACCCGCCGCGACAAATTCATCCTCGCGATCATGGTGGGATTGCCGACGCTGATCCAACTTCTGCTGGTCTGGCTGCCCACGCTCTTCTCCGTTGCGCTGAGCTTCACGCGCTGGAACGGCCTTGACCTGAAGGACATCAAGGCCGCAGGGACGGACAACTACCGCTTCGTGGTCCAGGACTATCCCCCGTTCTGGCCTGCCATTCAACACAACGTGCTGTGGCTCGTCTTCCTGGCCCTGATCGCAACCCCCCTCGGCCTGCTGCTGGCCGTACTTCTGGACCAGAAGATCCGCGGCAGCAAGATCTACCAGAGCATTTTCTTCACCCCCGTCATGTTGTCGTTGGCCCTCATCGGCATCATCTGGCAGCTGTTCTACAACCGGGACAGCGGGCTTCTGAACTACCTCCTGGGCACGGCGGGCACACCGCATGCCGTGGACTGGTTTGGAGATTCCAACGTCAACATCTGGGCGGCCATGGTTGCGGCTACCTGGCGTCACGCGGGCTACGTCATGATCCTGTACTTGGCCGGGCTCAAGGGCGTGGACCCCTCGCTGAGGGAGGCGGCGTCGATCGACGGCGCCAACGCGGCGCAGACGTTCTTCCGCATCGTCTTCCCGGCAATGCGCCCCGTGAACATCGTGATCGTGGTGATCACGATCATCGAGTCGCTACGTGCCTTCGACATTGTGTACGTCATCAACCGAGGCACCAACGGCCTTGAACTGATCAGCGCCCTGGTGATCCAGAACCTGATCGGCGAAGGCCAGGTGATCGGGGTCGGCTCTTCCCTCGCGGTGATTCTCCTGGTCATCTCGCTGATCCCCATCGTTTTCTACCTCGTCCGCACCTTCGGCAAGGAGAGCAAGGCATGAGCGCCCTCGCCAACCCCATCCCGCGCACAACGGCGGCCGCTGGCGCAGCCCGGAACTCCGGCAAGCGCCACTACGGGACCCATATCTTCCTGACCGTCATGGCAATCATGTGGCTGATTCCGCTGGTCTGGTCCTTGTTCACAGCGTTGCGTCCCAAGGCGGATACGGACAAATTCGGCTACTTCAGCCTTGGCGGCACCTTCAATTTCGACAACTTCATCCAGGCCTGGACCCAGGGCGGATTCTCGAAGTACCTCCTGAACTCGGTGATCATCACTGTTCCGTCGGTGCTCCTGACCCTGTTCTTTGCCTCGATGATGGCGTTCGCCGTCTCCAGGGTGAGCTGGAAATTCAACGTCACGCTCCTGATCATGTTCACGGCAGGCAACCTCCTGCCCCCGCAGGTCCTTGCGGCCCCGTTGTTCGAGATGTTCAAACATGTCACGCTGCCGTACTCCTTCAGCGATTCCGGCAACCTGCTCAACACCTACATCTCGGTGATCGCCGTGGACACGGCATTCCAGATCGGTTTTTGCACTTTCGTGCTTTCCAACTACATGAAGGCCCTCTCGTCCGACCTGACGGAGGCCGCGCTGGTGGACGGTGCCGGGATCTGGCGGCAGTACTGGAACATCATCCTGCCGCTGTGCCGGCCAGCCCTCGCGGCACTCGGAACCCTGGAAGTCATCTTCATCTACAACGACTTCTTCTGGCCGCTTCTCTTCATCCAAAGCGGTAACCGGCTGCCGATCACGACTGCCATCAATAACCTGCAGGGCGAGTTCCTCAGCAACTACAACCTGCTGGCGGCCGGCGCCACCATCACCGTGATACCCACCCTGATCATCTACCTCGTGCTGCAGCGCCAATTCGTGGCCGGCCTCACGCTGGGTTCCAGCAAAGGATAAAACGCATGGCAATGGATTACATCGTCGACAAGCTGGGCGGCCGGATCGCCTTCGGCGGCGACTACAACCCCGAACAATGGCCGGAAGAGGTCTGGAAGCACGACGTCGCCCTCATGAAGGAAGCCGGGGTGAACCTCGTCAGCGTCGGCATCTTCAGTTGGGCCCTTCTGGAGCCCGAAGAAGGCCGGTACGAGTTCGGCTGGCTGGACAGGGTCCTTGACCTGCTCCACACCAACGGCATCAGTGTGGATCTCGCGAACGCGAGCGCTTCTCCCCCGCCCTGGTTCAGCCGCAAGTACCCGGATTCACTTCCGGTGGATGCCGACGGCGTCCGGCAAAGTTATGGTTCGCGACAGGCCTTCGCGGCGTGCTCGCCGGACTATCGCCGGGCGGCAGCAGCCCTGACGACGGCGATCGTGCAGCGCTACGCGGGGCACCCCGCCGTCGTGATGTGGCATGTCCACAACGAATACGGCTGCCACAACCAACCGGACTTCGGCCCCCACGCAGAGCGTGGCTTCCAGGAATGGCTCCAGGCCAGGTACGGGAGCCTGGATGCGCTCAACGAGGCCTGGGGCACCGCCTTCTGGTCCCAGCATTACTACGACTGGGCCGAGATCCTGCCCCCGCGCCGCTCCGGAACGTGGGTGAACCCCACGCAGCAACTGGATTTCGCGAGGTTCTCCTCAGATGCCCTTCTTGAGTGCTTCAACGCAGAGGCAGACATCATCAGGGCACATTCGAAGCACCCGGTAACCACCAATTTCATGGGCTTCAACATGGGCCTGAACGCCCCCGTGGACTATTGGCGCTGGTCCGGACACATGGATGTCGTGTCCAATGACCACTATCTGATTGCCGCCGACGAGCGGAACTTCCAGGATCTGGCCATGACGGCGGACCTCACCCGCGGCTGGGCGCAGGGCAAGCCATGGCTCCTGATGGAACACTCCACCTCGGCAGTCAACTGGCAACCCCGCAACGTGGCGAAAGCGCCGGGCGAAATGCTGCGCAACTCCCTGCAGCACGTGGCCCGCGGAACCGATGGCGTGTTGTTCTTCCAATGGCGGGCCTCCCGTGCCGGGGCCGAAAAATACCACTCCGGACTGGTCCCCCACGCCGGCCGCGACAGCAAAGTGTGGCGCGAAGTGGTGGAGCTCGGCCGAGCGCTCGGGAGCATTTCGGAGGTGGCCGGCTCCACGGTCCAGGCCAAAGCCTGCATCATCCACGACACCGACGCCCGCTGGGGCACCGAACTGGACTCGCACCCCAGCCAGGACGCACGGAACCTCCCGGAGACACGCCGCTGGCACGATGCCCTCTACCGGGCAGGCATCACCACGGACATCCGGCAAAGCACCGATGACCTTTCCGGCTACAAGCTGGTGATCGCACCCATGCTGTACCTGGTCACGGATGAAGGCGCGGCAAGGCTCCACGAGTATGTCGAAGCCGGCGGAACCCTGGTGATCACCTATTTCTCCGGAATCGTCGACGAAAACGACCACATCCGCATGGACCCGGTCAACGGAGGCGGTTATCCCGGGGCATTCTCCAAACTGCTCGGCGTGAGCATGGAGGAATTCTTCCCCCTGCGTTCCGGCGATGCCGTGGGCTTGAGCCGATTCGGCTCCGGGACGGTCTGGAGCGAGCTGGGTAAGGCGGCCGGGGCGGAGGTTTTGGCCACGTTCGACGGCGGCGCGGGCACCGGCGTCGGGGGCACCGGCGTCGACGGCTCGCCGGCAGTGACCCGCCGGGCGGGATCCGCCGGACGCGGTGCCGCCTACTACGTGGCCACGAGTCTGGGCCGCGCGGGACTGGCCGAACTGGTCCAGCTCCTCTGCTCGGACGCCGGGGTGGAGCCGGTCCTGGGCGTTCAGCCACCGGAAGACGTGGAAATCGTCCGCAGGAGCAACGGCACCAAGGACTGGACCTTCGTCATCAACCACAGCGCGCAGGACGTGGAGGTACCGCTCGACGGCGTCGAGCTCCTGAGCGGAACCACCACCGGAGGTACCCTAAACCTTACTGCCGGAGGCGTCGCCGTCGTCGCCACTCCCGCCTAGCCACCCGCCGTCCTTCCAGAGAGGTTCCGATGCTTCAGGCAGCGCGCCACACCGCCATTGTCGACGCCGTCCAGCGTGAGCGGGTTGTCCGTGTCTCGGACCTCGCGCAGCTGCTGGGCGTCTCAGCCATGACCGTTCGGCGCGACATCGAGTCGCTTGAGGAGTCCGGTCTCGTCGAGCGCATCCATGGCGGTGCCAAGATACCCGGCGATGCCCGGACCCACGAGCCCGGCTTTGAGCTGAAATCCACCCAGTTGATCGAGGAAAAACACGCGATCGCCGTCGAGGCCGCCACCTTGGTCCACGAGGGCATGGCCGTGGGCCTGAGCGCCGGAACCACCACCTACGAGCTCGCCAAGGTGCTCCTGGAGGGCCCGCGGATCACGGTGGTGACGAACTCCATCAGGATTGCGGACCTCTTCCACAATGCCTCGGGTTCACGGGAGGGTTTCCCGGTCATCGTGACGGGTGGCGAGCGGACGCCGTCGGACGCTTTGGTGGGTCCCATCGCCACGGCCGCGCTGAAGCAACTGCACTTGGACATGCTTTTCCTCGGTGTCCACGGCATGGATGCGGATGCCGGATTCACCACGCCGAACCTGCAGGAAGCCGAAACCAACCGGGCCTTCATCAGTGCGGCCCGCAACGTGGTGGTTTTGGCGGACCACAGCAAGTGGGGAACGGTGGGGATCGCCTCGATTGCCCAGCTGGAGGAAGCCGACGTGCTCGTGACGGATTCGCATCTCGGCGAGGATGCGCGGCGTATCCTCGCTGACGGCGTCGGGAAACTCAGGATCGCCACGCCTTAGCGTCCGGAGGGGGAATGCGCTACGGGCACCCGCACGATTGCCGGATGCGGAGCTGGGTGGGGAAAACCCTGTGCTGCGGGGGTTCGTTGCGATTCTCGCCCACCAGCGCGGATACCGCGGCCTCCGCCATCTCCCACACGGGCTGCTCCACGGTGGTCAGGGCAGGCCAGCTGTATTCGGCCTCGATCGAACCGTCGAAGGACGCCACGGCGATATCGTCCGGAACGGACAGGCCGGCCTCGCGGATTGCGCGCAGGAGCCCGATTGCCTGCATATCGGAACTGGCGAAGATCGCCGTCGGGCGGTTGCCCGCGGCCAGGAGGCGTTGTCCGGCGGCGTAACCCCCGGGGCGGTCGAACCCGCCGCGGGCGAGCGGCCCAACAGGAAGCCCGGCAGCTTCGAGCGCCCGCCGCCACCCCTCCTCGCGCCCGTCAGCCTCGTTGTCGGCGGTGATGCCCATGGCGAGTCCGATGTTGGTGTGGCCGTGCCCGATCAAATGTTCCACGGCCAGGCGGGCTCCGGCTTCAAGGTCCACGCCTACGCTGTTGAATCCGGGAGCGACCGAGGCATGGTTCAACAGGACCGAGGGGATTTCCGCGCCGAAAAGCTCCAGTAAATCGGGTTCGAACATGACGCTTGCCAGGACCACACCATCCACTTGCCGCGCGGCGAGGTTGCGGATGTGGCGGCGTTCCGTGTCCAGCTTGTTGTCGGAATTCGTCAGCAGCAGGGCATATCCGCGCTCGGCGGCGGCCACTTCCACGGCATGTCCGAGCAGCGCCCAGAACGGGTTGCTCGAGTCCGGGATGATCAGGCCAACGGTCTGGTTGGACCCCATTTTGAGCGCACGCGCGGCGGCATTCGGCCTGTACCCGAGGATCCGGATGGCGTCCTGGACCTTCGCTTCGGTCGCCGGCGCCACTTTCTTGGGACCACCGTTCACCACATAGCTCACGACGGCGGTGCTCACCCCGGCGTACCGGGCCACGTCTTTGCGGGTCACCGGTCCGCGCGGGGTGTGCACTGCCGAAGTAGTCATGGTGATCATGCTAGCTACAAAGCCTCGGGGGCATCTCCAAAGTCCCTGATGGGGAGCCGTTCGCCGCCGCGGAGCGCGGACTCGTGCGCCACGACTCCGGGGAGCGTGAAGCGCGCGGCGACCCAGGCGTTGACCGGGGGAAGGCTTCCCTTGTTCACGGCCGTGACGAAGTCGTCCACCAGGAACTGGTGGCTGCCTTCGTGCCCGGTAGGAGCTCCCTCGAATTCAACGGGGAGCCGGCCGGCGTCGTGCACCGGAGCGAGGCCGGAGATGAACGCGCCGCGAAGTTCGGGCGCGACGTCCGCCAACGAGGGGTCATCGGGAGACATGCTCGGCTTGGTCTCCACCTGGTCCGAGACGTCCAGGACTCCCTTTTTGTCCTGCCACAGCGTGGTGGTGGCCAACTGCTCGAAGCTTGCCTCGGTGCCGAAGAAGCGGAAGCGCGATTCGCGGATGTGCGAGGGGTAGCCTACGCGGCGCATCTCGTTGGTCCGCATCACGCCGCCGTCGTTCATTTCGAACAGCGCCGTGGCGTTGGAGAAGTCATTGTCGAACATGCTGACTTCCTTGTCGAAGACGCCGTCGCCGCGATCGTCCTTGACTCCTATGCAGCTGACGCTCACGGCGTGGCCCGGAATGGCGCCCAGGACGCCACCGATGGCGTGCGTGGGGTACAGCATGGGCGGGTAGCTGGCGGTTGCTTTCCAGTTTTCGCCGCCGCTGTACTGGTATGCCTCGTAGAAGCCCAGATCCATGTCGTGGACATAGTCGCCTTCTGTGTAGAAAATGCGGCCGAACTTGCCGGCGGCGTGCTGCTTGCGGGCATAGACGGTGGCGGGGTTGTAGAAGCTGGTCTCTCCCATGGCATAGACAAGCTTGGTCTCACGCACGGCGTCGATGATTCCGGCGATCTGATCTTCGGAGATCGCCATGGGGACGGCCGAGTAGACGTGCTTTCCGGCGCGGAGCGCCTTGATCACCAACGGCCCGTGCGTCCAGCGCTGCGTGAAGATGGCGACGGCGTCGACGTCGGAGGCCAGCAACTCGTCGAAGCTGCCCATGGTGCCATCCAGGCCCAGCTGTTCAACGGCTTTGGAAGCCCGTTCCGGGAGCTCGTCCACAGCGTAGACGGCGGAAACCCCGGGGTGGAGCTTGAAGAGGTGAGCGAAGTGGCCGCCGAACTGGCCAAGGCCTACTACTCCCATTGAAAACGTCATTGTTAGCCCTTCGATTCAGTGTGTGGCTTCAGAATGCCATCGCCGCGCCGGGAGCGGTACGACAAGTGACTCAGGCCAGTGAATCACCGGGATCTACTCGAGTCAACAAAAAGCAAGAAATCTAAAATAATCAAACAAAAATTCACAACCTTGCTTGACCCCTTCATATCTACTCGTGTAGATTTCCATCAGTTGTAACCCACATCACAGTCAGGAAAGGGTCGAAGATGACCACCCTTGCCAAACAAGCGGAGCCCGCCGCGCTTCCCAAACCGGGCAAACCAGCCAAGTTCGGCATTCGCCGGATCGGTGACTTGAAGATCGCCTTGCTCTTCATCTTCCCGGCGATGATCGGCTTCGTTCTTTTCTTCCTCGTCCCCACCATCCGGGGGATCTACCTCAGCTTCACCGAGTACAGCATCCTGGGTGATCCCACCTGGATCGGCTTGAAGAACTACACGACGATCTTCAGCGACGATCTGTTCTGGAACGCCATGGCCGTCACCGTGCAGTACGTGGCACTGAACATCGGCTTCCAGACCGTCATCGCCATCGGACTCGCGCTCCTCATGCACCGTGTGGCCAAATCGACCTTCATCCGCGGCGTCCTGCTGCTGCCGTTCCTGGTGGCGAACGTGATCGTCGCACTGCTCTGGTTCTGGATGCTGGACTACCAGCTGGGCATCGTCAATGAAGTCATCAGCTGGATGGGCCTGCCCCGTATCGCCTTCTTCGGCAGCGAACAGTGGGCCATTCCCACCATCGCCTTCGTCAACGTCTGGCGGCACATGGGCTACACCGCCCTGCTGATCTTCGCAGGACTCCAGTCCATCCCCAACCACGTCTACGAAGTAGCCAACCTTGACGGGGCCTCCCCCACCCGCACCTTCTGGAGCATCACCATGCCGCTCTTGCGCCCGGTGTTGGCCCTGGTCCTGGTGGTCACCGTGATCGGTTCATTCCAAGTCTTCGACACCGTGGCTGTCACTACGCAAGGCGGACCTGTCAATGCCTCCCGGGTCATCCAGATGTACATCTACCAGAAGGCCTTCGGCGAGTCCGACTTCGGCTACGCCTCAGCGCTGTCCGTCATTCTCTTCATCATTCTCGCCCTGGTGGCCTTCATCCAGATGAAGTTCCTCAAAGGCAACGAGACGGACTTGGACTAAGGAAACCCCGCCATGAGTACCTCCACCAATTCCCGCCGTTTGCGGGAGTCCGCCACCGCCGTCGTCGGCTCCCCGCAATCGCACCGCACCCCCACGAAACCTTTCAACTGGCGCCGCGCCGGCGCATGGGTCCTCGTAGCGATCGCCGTCGTGGTCACGGTCGCTCCGTTCCTCTGGATGCTCCGGACAGCACTGTCCAGCAACCATTCGCTGGCCTCGAACGCCGGCAACCTCCTTCCTGCGGACTTCAGCTGGGGTGCCTTCCAGCGGGTCTTCGGGTTGCAAAGCCCCGAGCAAGCAATCGCCGAAGGCGGTTCCGGCGCCGACATCAATTTCTGGCTCTACCTGCGAAACTCGATCGTCTTCGCCACCATGACCACCGCAGGCCAGGTGTTCTTCAGCGCAATGGCCGCCTACGCCTTTTCCAGGCTGCGCTGGCCCGGACGGAACAAGGTCTTCGCGATCTTCCTGGCCACCATGATGGTCCCGCCGATCTTCACTGCCCTGCCGAACTTCCTGATGATCAAGAACCTGGGCCTGCTCAACACCTTCGCCGGACTGGCGCTGCCCTTCATGTTCATGACGCCGTTCGCCATCTTCTTCCTGCGCCAGTTCTTCCTGAGCATGTCCCGCGAAGTGGAAGAGGCCGCCATGCTCGACGGCGCCAAGCACCTCCGGATCTTCTTCCAGATCGTGATCCCCAATGCCGCAGCACCCCTGGCCACCCTCGCGCTGCTGACCTTCATCGGCCAGTGGAACGAGTACTTCTGGCCGCTCCTGGTGGGCCAGGACGAAAGCGTCCGCGTCCTCACCGTGGGCCTGGGTGTCTTCAAGTCCCAGTCCCCGCAGGGCGCACCGGACTGGAGCGGACTCATGGCCGCCACCCTCGTGGCTGCACTACCCGTCCTGATCCTCTTCATCGCCTTCGGCAAGAAGGTGGTCAACTCCATCGGCTTCTCCGGCATCAAATAAGTCATCCCCCAGCACCGCCCCGTTCCATCGCAACCCCCTGAAAGGTCCACCATGAAGAAATCCATTGGCACCGTCGCAGCTGCCGTAACCGTCGCTGTCGCGGCCGCGCTATCGCTCTCCGCTTGTGGCGGCGGATCCGCCCCCGCCTCCAGCGAAGCCAAAGGCGAGATCAACTACTGGTTGTGGGACGCCAACCAGCTCCCTGCCTACCAGCAGTGCGCGAGTGACTTCACCAAGGCCAACCCGAATATCACGGTCAAAATCACCCAGCGCGGCTGGGACGACTACTGGACCACCCTGACCAACGGATTCGTGTCCGGTACCGCCCCCGACGTCTTCACCGACCACCTGTCCAAGTACCCTGAGTTCGCTTCCAAGAAGCAGCTACTGGCCCTCGACGACGCCGTGGCCAAGGACGGCGTCAAACTGGACAGCTACAACAAGGGCCTGGCCGATCTCTGGGTGGGCCAGGACGGCAAGCGCTACGGCCTCCCGAAGGACTGGGACACCATCAGCCTCTTCTACAACAAAGCCATGACCGACTCTGCCGGCATCACTGCCGAGCAGATGGCCAAGCTCGATTGGAACCCCAAGGACGGCGGCAGCTACGAGAAGACCATCGCCCACCTGACCGTGGACAAGAACGGCAAGCGCGGAGACGAAGCCGGCTTCGACAAGAACAACGTGGCCGTCTACGGCTTGGGCTTGGAGTCCTCCGGCTCCGGCCAGGGCCAGACCCAGTGGAGCTTCCTCGCTGCAACCACCGGCTGGACCGCTACCGACAAGAACCCGTGGGGCACCAAGTTCAACTACGACGACCCGAAGTTCCAGGAAACCATCGCCTGGTGGGCCGGACTGGCGGACAAGGGCTACATGCCCAAACTTGAAACAACGGTAGGCGCCAGCGTTTCGGACAACTTCGGTGCAGGCAAGGCCGCGATCAACACCAGCGGCTCGTGGATGATCGGCCAGTACACCGGATACAAGGGTATTCAGACTGCCATCGCCCCCACCCCGACGGGACCGGACGGCAAGCGCGCGTCCATGTTCAACGGCCTCGCCGACTCCATCTGGGCCGGCACCAAGAACCCCGCGGCAGCCACCAAGTGGGTCGAATACCTTGGTTCCTCAGCTTGCCAGGACGTCGTCGCCAACAAGGCGGTCGTGTTCCCGGCGATCAGCACGTCCTCGGATTTGGCCGCCAAGGCTTTCGCGGCCAAGGGTGTTGACGTCTCCGCTTTCACCCAGCAGGTCAAAGACGGCACCACCTTCCTCTTCCCCATCGCGGACAAGGCTGCAAAAGTTGACGGCATCATGAAGCCCGCAATGGACGCAGTACTCAGCGGCAAGAAGCCGGCCAGCTCCCTCTCCGATGCCAACAACCAGGTCAACAACCTCTTCAAGTAACACCAGCCCCTGAAACCAGTCCGGGCACCGCCGCTTCACTCCTTTGACGGCGGCGCCCGGACTCTCCACTCCCTCGTAACGGGACCCCTACTCTCTGAAAGTGAACCAGCCCATGGACCCGCTCCACCTCCGTTCCGCCGGCACAAGCCTGGTGGTCAGTTTCGACAGCGGAGAGGCCGAAGTCATCCACTGGGGTGCCGATCTCGGCAGCACCCTCCCGGACCTCGCCATCCTGGGCGAACCCATCCCGCACTCCGCCGTCGACGCAACCGTCCCGGCGACGCTCATCCCTCAAGGTTCCTCCGCGTGGCGGGGCCGTCCGGGCCTGCGCGGCCAGCGAATCGCCGACGGCGTCCCAGGACTGGACTTTTCGCTCCGGCTCCGCGTGGCGGACGTGCAGGCTGACGCCAGCGTCGCCTCTGCGGCGGACGCCTCTGCAGTGGGCGCCTCTGCAATGATTGTCCAGAAGGATCACGACGCCGGAATCACCGTGACGTCCAAGCTCACGCTTCATCCCGGCGGCCTTCTTGAGCTGCGCCACACCGCCGTCAACGACGGCACGTCCCCCTTCCAGCTCGACGAGCTGGCCACCGTCCTCCCGGTGGGACCGGAGGCCGTCGAACTCCTCGACCTCACCGGGCGCTGGTGCCGCGAACGCCATCCGCAGCGCCGGACCGTCCAGCAAGGAACGTGGGTACGCACGGGACGCCACGGACGCACGGGGCATGATTCCTCGCTGCTTTTCGCCGCAGGTACGGCCGGATTCGGCAACCGCCACGGGAAGGTCTGGGCGACCCACCTGGCGTGGAGCGGCAACCACGAACAATTCGCCGACACCGTGGCCGATGGCCGCACCATGATCGGCGGTTCTGAACTCCTGGGCCCGGCGGAAGTAGTGCTCCAGCCTGGCGAGGGCTACACCACGCCCGCACTGTTTGCCGCCTACTCGGACCGTGGCCTGGACGGCATCAGCGAAGCGTTCTACAGCTGGTTCCGGTCCCGCCCGCATCACGTCCTTCCCGCCGCTTCCACGGGGCTCCCGTCCGGCAGGCCCCGCCCGGTGGTCCTGAACACGTGGGAGGCCGTGTACTTCAACCACAGGCTGGACACCCTGATCGAGCTCGCCGAGTCCGCCGCGGAGCTGGGCGTGGAGCGCTTCGTGCTCGACGACGGCTGGTTCCGCGGGCGCCGCGACGACCATGCCGGCCTGGGCGATTGGTACGTCGACGAAACCCTGTGGCCCGATGGCCTGACGCCGCTCATCGAGGCCGTGAACTCCCATGGCATGGAATTCGGGCTCTGGGTGGAACCGGAAATGATCAACCTGGATTCAGAGGTTGCCCGGGCACACCCCGACTGGATCGTGGGGCCCGCGGCCCTCTCCTACAAGGACGGCGGCCGTCTCCCGCTGGAATGGCGCCACCAGCACATCATCGACCTCGTCAACCCCGCAGCCTGGCAGTACGTCTTCGAGCGGATCGACACGCTGCTGGGGGAAAACAACATCAAATACCTCAAATGGGACCAGAACCGGGACCTCAGCGAGCACGGCCATGCGGGCCGCGCCTCCGTGCATGCGCAAACCCTGGCCGCCTACCGGCTCTTCGACGAGCTCCGCAAAGCCCACCCCGGCGTCGAAATAGAAAGCTGCTCTTCCGGCGGTGCCAGGGTGGACCTGGGCATCCTTGAGCGGACCGACAGGATCTGGGGATCGGACTGCAACGACGCCCTCGAAAGGCAAACCATCCAGCGCTGGACCGGCGTCGTGGTTCCACCGGAACTGGTGGGCGGGCACATCGGTCCGACCACCTCGCACACCACGGCCCGCACACACGATCTCTCCTTCCGCGCCATCACCGCGTTGTTCGGGCATTTCGGCATGGAATGGGATGTCCGCCAGGTGCAGGGCGCCGAACGCGAGGAGCTCAAGCGCTTCATCGGCCTGTACAAGGAGCACCGCGGGCTCATCCACAGCGGGCGGATGGTCCGTGCGGACGTCCCTGACGACTCGCTGATGCTGCACGGCGTGGTCTCCGACGACGGCGACGCTGGCTTGTTCGCCGTGGTCAGTACCCGGACGTCGTTCGCCGAACAACCCGGGCGCGTCGCCATCCCGGGCCTCGATCCCGGGCGTTCCTACACAGTGCAGGCCATTTTCCCGGCCCCCGGCGACGCCGACTATGCTCGCACCTTCACCCAGGTGCAACCGCCGGCATGGCTGCCATCCGGCGCGCAGGCGAGCGGCCGCTTCCTTGCCGAGGTGGGGCTTCCTATGCCGGTCCTGAACCCTGAGCACGCGCTGCTGCTCCGCTTCACTGCGGTGTAGCTGCCGTCCGGCGTTTCTTACACAGTCCTTTAACCTGCCGTGGGCTGCGTAAGAAACGCCGGACCGTCTCCGCACACCGATAGATTGGGAGTTATGACTGAAGCTCCCAACGCCACCGAAGCCGGTCGCGGCACCATCCTCGTCCTCAATGGCCCCAACCTGAACCTGCTCGGCACGCGCGAGCCGGAAAAGTACGGCACCTCCACTTTGGCCGACGTCGAACAGCTCGCCATGGCAGCCGCCGGGGCCCACGGATTCACAGTGGACTGCGTCCAGTCCAACCACGAGGGCGACCTCATTGACGCCATTCACGGCGCACGTGGAACCGCCGTCGGGATCGTCATCAACGCGGGTGCGTACACGCACACTTCCGTCGCACTCCGGGACGCCCTTGCTGCGGTGCAGCTTCCCGCCGTCGAAGTCCACATCACCAATGTTCACCAGCGCGAGGAATTCCGGCACCACTCCTACCTGTCCCCGGTGTGCTCCGCGGTGATCGTCGGCGCGGGAGTCCAGGGCTACAAGCTGGCCATCGACTACCTCGCCACCGCGGTCTAGATCCTCGCACTGGGCAGGCTCCTTGGGACATGCTCATTCTTCGTGACCAGGGCCAGACATGTGCACCCCCTCCCAAGGGACATGCTCATCCTTCATGGCCAAGGTTGGTCATGTGCACCCCCTCCCAAGGGACATGCCCATTCCTCATGGCCAGGACTGGACATAATCGCAATATGTCCAGCGCTCAGATCAAGCGCAGAGCATGTCCGTCGTGGGAAGCAGCACTTTTCACATCCCGGCAAATGGGGACATGCTCATTCTTGGTGGCTAGGACTGGACATGTGCACCCCCTCCCAAGGGACATGCTCATTCTTGGTGGCCAGGACTGGACATAATCGCAATATGTCCAGCGCTCAGATCAAGCGCAGAGCATGTCCCATCGTGGGCAGCACCACTTTTCACATCCCTGCAAATGGGGACATGCTCATACTCCGTGACCAGGGCTGGACATGTGCACCCCCCTCCCAAGGGACATGCTCATTCTTCATGGCCAGGACTGGACATAATCGCAATATGTCCAGCGCTCAGATCAAGCGCTGAGCATGTCCCATCGTGGGCAGGGCTACTTCTTGGTGCACTGGCCTGACGACACTGCCTCGCTCAGGGATGGTGCTTGCTGGGCCACTGGCGAGAGCTCGTCCATGGTCAGTGCGTAGCCCACTGCCACATCCGAAGTGGTCTTGGCGAAGACGACGCCGGCAACCTGCCCTTGGGTCGTCAGAAGCGGACCGCCCGAATTGCCGGGCTGCACGTCTCCGGCCAGCTTGTAGACCTGTTCCGGGGACGGGTTGTTGCCGTAAATGTCCGGAACCAGCAGGGTCGAAATGCCCTCAACCGCGGCCGGCTTGGACTGGAACGGACCTCCGTGGGGGTAGCCGGCGAACGCCGCGGGAGAACCGGCCGGAAGGTCGGCGCTCAACTGCAGGGGCGCCGTCGGGAGACCGTCGACGGCGACCACGGCCAAGTCGCGTTGGCTGTCGAAGTAGACGACGCGACCAGGCAACGCACCGCCGTCGGGGATTTCCACCACAGGCTGCGACACGCCGGCCACGACGTGCGCATTGGTCACCACCCGGCCAGGGGACACAACGAAGCCGGAGCCCGTCTGGTTCTGGCCGCACTGGTAGGCCGTGCCAGCAATCTTCAGCACGGAATGGGCCGCGTTGTTGAGTGCCGGTGTGTCCGTGCTGGTGTTCGGAATGGGCATAGGTGCAACGGGGCCGATGCCCTCGATGAGTTGCGGAATGCCGTTGCCCATGACCGTGGAACGCAGTTGCGCGACGCTGGCCTTGATGGGTGTGGGCGTCATGGTGTCGATGAACCGGATCACCTTGGAATCGGCCAGCTGCTGCGAGACGAACGGCACACCCAAGGAGCCGATGCTGAACGCCAGCATGGACATGACCAGCGCGGCAACGACCAAGCTGACGAAACCACCCAGCACGCGGTCAAGTGCGTGCAATGGCTGGATGCGCAGGGCTTTGCGGACCCTCTGGCCGATCCAGGTACCGAGCCCATGCCCCAGGACAATGAGCACTACGGCCGAGCCGATAATGGCGGTCAGCCTCCAGCCGCTGTCCTTCACCCAGTCACCGACGAGCGGGACCGCGATAAAGGCAGCCACTGCTCCTACGGCAAAGCCTGCGATTCCGCCGAGCGTCACGAAGAAGCCATTGCGCAGTCCGTAGATCAGGTAGGAAAGAAGCGTCAAAATCAACGCCAGGTCCAATATGGTCAAGCCGAACACCAAAGCTCCTCACAGCCGAGTAAGCCCCAATTGTAGTTGCACAGGCTGACAGCTTCCCTTCGTAAGCAAGCCGCAGCCGACATCGCGAAGCGGCCGCCCAGCCGGGGATTCCCTGCCGGTTGGGGAACGGTTTTGGGCCTCTTCCGCGTGATTTAGGGCGTTTCGGCTGCCAAGTACGTCACAGACGCGACAAAATTCTGAAACAATGGCTGAAGCGCCCCAGCCGAACTTTTACTCAGGAGATTTCATGGACATCGAGGTATTGCGCCGCGCACCCCTCTTCGCCACCCTTGACGACGACGCTTTCCGTCTGCTGACGGACGAACTCACAGAGGTGGACCTTTCACGCGGAGCGTCTGTTTTCCGCGAGGGCGATCAGGGTGACCAGCTCTACTTCATCGTGTCCGGCAAGGTTAAGCTCGGCCGCACCTCCCCGGATGGCCGCGAATCCCTCCTGGCCATTCTCGGCCCGGGCGAGCTCTTCGGCGAAATGGCCCTGTTCGACCCCAGCCCGCGCACCGCAACGGCCACGGCCGTGTCCGAGACCCGGCTGGCAGGCCTGAAGAACGAAAGCCTGAACGCCCTGCTGCGCACCCGTCCCGAGGTGTCCGCGCAGTTGCTTCAGGCACTCGCCCGCCGCCTGCGCCGCACCAATGATTCCCTGTCCGACCTCGTGTTCTCGGACGTCCCGGGCCGTGTTGCCAAGGCCCTTCTGGACCTCGCGGACCGCTTCGGCCGGCCTGCGACCGACGGCGTCCTGGTCGCCCACGAACTCACGCAGGAAGAACTGGCCCAGCTGGTCGGAGCCTCCCGCGAGACGGTCAACAAGGCCCTCGCAGAGTTCGTCCAGCGAGGCTGGCTCCGCCTGGAAGCCCGCGCAGTAGTCATCCTGGACATGCAGCGCCTCCGCCAGCGCTCCCGGTAGTTTCCAGCGACACAGAAAATGCCTGGCGACAACGGAATTCGGAATTCCGGTGTCGCCAGGCATTTTTCGTGTCGCCGGCGTCGTTAGTCGTAGGTCCTCAGCGCTCCCGCTGTGGCTCCCCTGAAACCGTCCGGGCCGCCTCGACTTCGAGCATGAGCGCGCCATCCTCCTCGACGAGCCGCGGCTGGTACATATGCGGCTTCCGTTTGTAGCTGAGGTACGCGATACAACCTTGGGCAGCGGCCATCTTCTCGAGGATGATCTCCGAACCCGGCACCAGCAACTGGCCCAAAGTCAAGCCAACCGTGTTTTCCTGGCCGATTTCGTCCCCAAGCGCAGTGGTCTCGCGCTCGGCCATGAGTTTGGAAACGCACACCCAACGCCCCCAGACACCCTTGCTGGCCAGCAACGAGGGCTGCTGGTTAACAGGAAGGGTGGCCGCGAAGTAGCGGGTGTTGAAGCGCCGGTGTGCGAAGTCCG
Organism: Arthrobacter sp. NPDC080031; assembly: GCF_040702485.1. Taxonomy (NCBI): domain Bacteria; kingdom Bacillati; phylum Actinomycetota; class Actinomycetes; order Micrococcales; family Micrococcaceae; genus Arthrobacter; species Arthrobacter sp. NPDC080031. The sequence continues at coordinate 29,118 of NZ_JBFBLA010000035.1, read as the reverse complement.
GGCTAAGCCAGTTGACCAGCGGCTTGAGCAGGTCCGTCCGCAGCGACAAGCCACGCTTGGCCAGGACATCCGTAAACGACTTGTCCTGGGCTGCCACGGCCTCACGGGCTTTCATCCACTCGGGAGTGGATGTCGCCTCCACGGTGGTGGACAGGTCGGGGCCGGCCAGCAGCACGCCGGTTTCCTCGAACAGTTCGCGGATGGCGCCCACCACGTGGCGGCGCGCCAGTCCGACGTCGGCGGTCCCCAGCATCTCAGCCCAATGCTGAGGCGAGGGGCCAAGCCAGCCGAGGGCGTCGTCGTCGGTGGGTTCCAGCGAACCGCCGGGAAACGCGACAACGCCCAACGGCGAGGAACCGGGACGGTAACCCATCCACGTTTCCAGGCCGGTGGGCGAATCGCGGAGCAGGACAACGGATGATGCAAAACGCGCGGCGCGGGGGGCCCGTTCGCCGAGCTCAAGCCAATTCCGTGCAGCCCCTTCTAGTTCAGGGGGTAACGCAAACAGGCGTCGGGCTAGTTGTGGCAATTGAGTGAACCGGTTCCTTAGCTGAATTCAGCGATCAACTCGACCTCGACGGGAGAGTCGAGCGGAAGGACTGCAACGCCGACTGCGGAACGCGCGTGCTGCCCTTTATCGCCGAAGACACGCCCGAGAAGCTCGGATGCACCATTGATTACACCGGGCTGGCCGGTGAAGGAGGTATCGGAGGCCACGAAGCCGACGACTTTAACGATGCGCGTGATGCGGTCGAGGTCCCCGATGACGCTCTTGACGGCAGCCAAGGCATTGACAGCGCAGACCGCTGCATACCTCTGCGCGTCTTCCGGAGACACCGTGGGCTCTTCCGAAAGGCCCTCTTCACCGCTGGAGACTTTGCCCGTAGCTTCGAGTTTGCCGTTAATGAAGGGCAGCTGTCCGGAGGTGTAGACGTGGTTGCCGGAGACGATGGCCGGAACATAGGCGGCCACCGGAGCTGCAACAGCCGGCAGGGTCAGTCCGAGTTCGGCAAGGCGCTGCTCGACGGCGGATGCCGGAGCCGTGGAATCCGCGCCAACGCTGGTTTCTGCGGGGGTTGTCATTGTTACTGCTTCTCCCTCTTCAAGTATGCAACAAGTCCGTTTCCATCGGGTCCGGGGACAACCTGGACGAGCTCCCAGCCGTCCTCTCCCCACTGGTCCAGGATCTGCTTTGTAGCGTGAATGATGAGCGGAATCGTCGCGTACTCCCATTTGGTCATGAAAGAAAGACTAGCCCTTGCCGGTAAAGTGGAGAACATGGTGACTCGTAGGAACCCTCTATTCGACACTGCCACCACTCTTGGAAAGATCCTCGGATTCCTCGGTGTGAGCGCTATTTGTGGTGTCCTGGTGGCGGGCTTGCTCGTCCCCGCGGCCGCCGTTTCAGGCAGTGCGGCGAGTGGGTCCATTCAGTTCTTTGACACGCTGCCGGCGGAACTTCAGGTGAACCCGCCCAGCCAGGCGACCACCATCCTGGCCGCGGACGGCAGCCAGATCGCCTCCATCTACTCCGAGAACCGCACGCGGGTCTCGCTGGACCAGATGAGCCCTTTCATCAAGGACGCGATCGTCGCGGTTGAGGACAGCCGCTTCTATCAGCACGGGGGCATCGACGCCACCGGCATCATGCGCGCCATCGTCAGCACAGCGAGCGGAAAGCAGCAGGGTGCGTCCACCATCACCCAGCAGTACGTGAACAACGTCATCAACGAGTCACTCGTGTCCCAGAACAAGGCTTCCGACGTCAAGCTCAACGGCGTCAACAAGGGCGTGGGTGACAAGCTCCGGGAAATGAAGCTGGCCATCGCCCTGGAGAAGAAGTTCTCCAAGCAACAGATCCTTGAGGGCTACCTCAACATTGTCTTCTTCAACAAGGATGCCTACGGGATCGAAGCCGCCTCGAGGCTCTTCTTCAGCACCAGCGCCAAGGACCTCACGTTGCCGCAGGCCGCCTTGCTGGCCGGCGTCGTCAACAGCCCGTCCTACTACGATCCCGTGACGAATCCGGACCACGCGAAACAGCGTCGCGACCTGGTGCTCGGCCTCATGTTGGACCAGGGAAAGATCAAGAAGGCTGACTACGACGCCGCCATCGCGACGCCGGTGACCACCAAGGTCACGCAGCCTCGCCAAGGCTGTGCGTATGCCACTACGGCACCGTATTTCTGTGACTACGTGCTGCACTTGCTGCTCAACAACCCGGCCTACGGCGCCACGCCCGCCGAGCGTGGAAACCGGGTCTCGCGCGGCGGCCTGACCATCCAGACCACGCTGGATCCCAAGGCGCAAAACGTTGCCCAAGCCCAGGTCGATGCCACGACCGGCGATAACCCAGACAAGTGGGGGGCCACGATAGTCTCGGTCCAACCGGGCAGCGGGAAGATCGTTTCCATGGCGCAGAACACGGTGTGGCTGCCCGCGGCGGGAAAGTTCGATCAGACACAGAATTTCAACGTGGATGTGGTCGATGCCAACGGCAACGATCTTAACGGTTTGGGGGGATTTCAGCCCGGCTCCACCATGAAGCCCTTCACGTTTGCCGAATGGCTCAATGAGGGCAAATCGATGAACACCACCATCAACGCAACGGTCCGCAGGTACCCGCAGAATTTCCCTTGGCGGAACACATGCCCCACGCCCGAGAATGGTTTCTACGACGCCAATGTCCCGGGGAGTTATGACCTTCAAAACTCGGATGACACCCATTACCGCTCAATGACGGTGCTGTACGGTCTGATGAACTCGATCAACACCGCCACCTTCGCCTCTGCGTCGCAGCTGGACCTTTGCGGCATCCAAAAGATCGTCGACGCCGTGGGCATCCACGGCGGAAACCCTGTGCGCGACCAGTCCGGGGCGGTCACGGATGCCAATCCAAAGGTTCCCATGACCACGCTGGGCAACCTGATCGGTTCCACCCAGACCGCGCCGCTCACCATGGCTAGTGCGATGGCAACGTTCTCCAACAACGGCAAGTACTGTGAGCCCATCGCCATCACGTCGGTGACAGACCAGACGGGCGCAAAGCTGCCAGCCCAGTCTCCCAACTGCAAGGATGCCGTCAGCCCGGAGGTTGCCCACGGTGTCGCGTACGCCATGCAAGAGGTTCTTAACCAGGGTTCCGGTTCGCTGATCCAGCCCAGAATCTCTACCAAGACCAGTTTCCCCATTGCGGCCAAAACCGGAACCAATGACAGCAACGGCTCCACTTGGGTTGTTGGGTACACTTCCGGTCTCGCGACAGCCAGCTGGTTCGGAGACCCGCTGGGCAGTCAGCTCCGCCAGGGACGCAATATCACTGTGAACGGGAAGTTCTATCCCAGTGTTGACGGTTACATGATCGCCGGTCCGCAGTTTTCCAACTACATGTCGCAGGTTGCTCCAGCCTATGGAACCAATCCGTTCCCGGCCCCGCCGTCGAACCTGCTCGATCCGCCGGGGTACAGACCTTCGACGCCGAGCAACAACACTCCGAGCAACACTTTTCCGAGCACCCAGCCGAGCAGCAACGGGAACGGCAATGGAAATGGAAATGGCAACGGGAAGAACAATGGCTAACGGCTCGAAGCCCGTCATTGAATCGCTGGCAAGCCGCGTCCGAAGCATCGGACGCGGCTTTGCCGTAGCTGCCGGTGCTGGCGCAACCGCCGGCGTTGCCGGCCTCGCGTATGGCCTCTGGGAAAAGAACCAGTTCGTGCTCCGCGAGGAGGTCGTTCCGATCCTGCCCGAAGGCTCGGCTCCCCTCCGTGTACTGCACTTGAGCGATATCCATTTCGTGCCAAGCCAGCGGAGGAAGGCCGAATGGCTGCGTTCGCTCGCGGCGCTCGAGCCTGACCTCGTGGTGAACACGGGTGACAATCTCAGCCACCCCCACGCCGTCGTTCCGCTGTTGGACGCGTTGCGGCCACTGTTGAAGTTTCCGGGTGTCTTCGTCCCGGGCTCCAACGACTACTACGCCCCGCGGTTCAAGAACCCGGCAGCGTATTTGCGCGGCCCGTCGCGCGTCAAGAACAAACAGGTCGAGCTCGATTGGCCTCGGCTGCGTTCCGGCTTCGGGATGTCCGGCTGGATCGACCTCACCAACAGGCACCAGTCCCTGCCCATCAACGGGATCCGCTTCGATTTCTCCGGCGTGGACGATCCCCATCTGAATCGGGAGCGATACGCTGGCTGGCCACGCGGCACCGCCGGACAGGACTCCCGCCCGCATCTGCGCGTCGCTGTCATTCACGCCCCCTACCAACGTGTCCTGGACCATTTCACGAACGACTCGGCAGACCTCATCCTCGCCGGACACACCCACGGCGGCCAGATCTGCATTCCGGGCTACGGCGCCTTGGTCGCCAATTGCGATCTCCCCACGTGGCGCGCAAAGGGTTTGCATGATTGGGAGAACGACGGACGCACGACGCCGGTCAACGTCTCAGGCGGCATCGGCACCTCACGCTTCGCCCCGGTCCGGATCGCCTGCAAGCCGGAAGCCGTGCTGCTGACCCTGACGGCCCGCCAATAGCAGGCACCCACCACCGGGCATGCGCATCCCGGCACCCGAAGAACGGACATAAGCACCCCCGCACCAATGAGCATGTCCATCCCGCCACGCCGAGTTTGGACATGTCCACCCCGCACCAATGAGCATGTCCCTCGTGCCGAGCCAAGGATGGGCATAACCGCAATATGTCCATCCTTGGCTAGCAAGGCTGGACATGTCCCGGGGAGGGGCGGGTCGGAATACCTCGTATCACGCAACGCAATGGTGCTGTGAATCCCGTTACGCGATGGCATAGGGTAGTTGCTATAGGAAACTACCTCCGTGCGTCGCGCCGGGCAGGCGCGGAACGCCGGGACAAAGCTTTTGAGAAGCGGGCATGGCCAAACAGACTTCATTCTTCACCTCCGTCAAACGTCTTTATCCGCACGTCAAACCGATCCTCCCCCGGCTTTTCATGGGGCTGCTCAGCGCTTTGCTGGCCAGCATCATGGCGCTTGCCATTCCGCAGGTGCTGCGGGTCCTGATCAACAGCTCCCTCCACCCCGGCGGCTCCACTAGCGCTGTCTGGATTGCCGCCGTCGTGGTCCTGGCACTCGGTATCGCAGAAGCCGGGCTTGTGGCCCTGCGACGCCAGTTCGTCATCAATCCCGCAACCACAGTGGAATCGAGGATGCGGGTGTCCCTCTACGGACATCTGCAGGACCTCACCGTTTCCTTCCACGACCGCTGGGGCTCAGGCCAGCTCCTGTCCCGCTCGATGACGGACTTGAACTTCCTGCGGCGTTGGATGGCGTTCGGCGCGATCATGCTGGTGGTGACCACTTTGACCGTGGTGATCGGCGTCGTGGTGATGTTCACGATGAGCTGGCAGCTGGCCTTGATCTTCCTGGCCGCCGCGGTGCCCATCATGGCCTATTCCTTCCGCTTCCGCCGCCGCTTCAGCCTGGTAACCCGGCTCAGCCAGGACCAGGCCGGCGACCTCGCAACCACGGTGGAGGAGTCCGTTCATGGAATCCGCGTGCTCAAGGCGTTCGGTCGCAGCCGCGAAGCACTGGAGAACTTCAACGAGCAGGCCGAGGAGCTGAGGCAGACCGAGATCGCCAAGGCCAAACACCAAGCCACCTTCACGCTGGTCGTGACGCTGCTGCCCGAGCTGGCGCTCGGCGTCGGGCTCGTGGCGGGCGTCCTGCTCGTCTCCACGGGCCAACTCAGTATCGGTTCCCTCGTTGCGTTCTTCGGCACCGCAGCGGTTGTGGCGGCGCCGGTGGAATTCTCGGGGACACTCCTGGCCATGGCGTTGACCGCGAAGACGGCCCTCGACCGCCACTTCGAGGTCATGGACATGCTCAACACCATCACCAGTCCTGCGAACCCCCGGACGCCCGAGGAACTGCGCGGGGCCTTGAGCTTCAAGGGCGCTGCTTTCGGTTTCGACGACGGCGCCCGGCTCCTGCACGACATCACCCTGGACATCAAGCCCGGCGAAACCATGGCTCTTGTGGGCATTACGGGCAGCGGAAAGAGCGCCTTGCTCCAGCTGGTCCCCCGGCTCTATGACGTGAGCGAAGGATCCGTGACCATCGACGGCGTGGATGTCCGCGACTTCAACGTCGAACAGCTCAGGTCCGTCGTGGCGGTCGCGTTCGAGGACACCACGCTGTTTTCCAGCTCCGTCCGGGACAACGTGCTGCTCGGCGCGCCCGACACTTCCGAGGAAGCCCTTGAGGAAGCGCTCGACGTCGCGCAGGCGCACTTCGCGTATTCGCTGCCCGACGGCGTCGGGACACTCATCGGCGAAGAAGGCCTAAGCCTTTCCGGCGGCCAGCGGCAGCGCATCGCGCTTGCCCGGGCCATCGCTGCCAAGCCCAAGATCCTCGTGCTGGACGACCCGTTGTCGGCCTTGGACGTCAACACGGAGGAACTCGTCACGGCCAGGCTGCGCGAAGTCCTCCGGGACACCACCACGCTCATCGTCGCGCACAGGCCCTCGACCGTGGCTCTGGCCGACCGGGTGGCGCTACTCGAAAACGGAAGCATCACCGCCGTCGGGACCCATACGGAACTCTTGGCCAACAACGCGCACTACCGCTACGTGATCGCGAGCCTCGACGCCGGTCCGAAGGACCTCGACCTCGAACTCGATGAACTAGAACACGAGCTGGATTCGGAACAGCACATGGACCAAGCCGGGGAGGGCCGCCGATGAGCACGTTCGGTACCGCCAATGAAGACAACGCCCACCTGAGCCGCAGCGACAGCAAAGCGGTACGACGGCGGTCGGTCGCCTTGCTGGGGTCGCTCATCCGCCCGGTCCGGTTGCGGTTCTGGATGACGCTGGGCATGGTGGTGCTCTCCCAGGCCACCCGGGTAGCCGGGCCTGCGATCATCGCTTTTGGCATCGACCACGCACTGCCGTCGCTGCTCGTCGGGAACAGCATGCCGGTGGTCGTGGCGGGCGTCCTTTATCTGACGGCGGCCGTCGCGACGGCGATTTTGACGGCCCTGTACGTCACTTCCACGGCAAAGCTGAGCCAATCCATGCTCCTTGACCTTCGGCTGCGGGTCTTCCGGCATACCCAACGTCTCAGCTTGGAGTTCCACGAGAAGTACACCTCGGGACGGATCATCGCACGCCAGACCTCGGACCTTGAGGCGCTGCGTGAACTCCTCGATTCGGGCGTCAGCTCGCTGGCATCCGGGATCCTGTTCATGCTTTTCACGGCATTTACCGTATTTGCCCTCGACTGGCGCAGCGGGCTACTCATGCTGGCCACGGGTGTGCCCGCATACTTCCTGGCCCGCTGGTACCAGAAGCACTCGCAGATCGCCTTCCGCGAATCACGGGTGGTGTCCGCGAGGCTGATTGTGCACTTCGTGGAGACCATGACCGGCATCCGGGCCATCAAGGCCTTCCGCAAGGAACCGGAGAACGCCCGGCGCTATGCCGAACTCTCCGAGGACTACCGCAAAGTCACGGTCCGCTCCATCAACCTCAACGGCATCTTCCAACCGGGACTGGTCCTCATCGGCAACGTGTGCGTGGCAGTGGTCCTGCTGTTCGGCGGCTTCCGGGTGCTCTCCGGAGACCTGGCGGTGGGTGTTCTTTTGGCGCTGATCCTTTCCACGAAGCGCTTCTTCCAGCCCGTGGACCAGATGGCCATGTTCTACAACTCGTTCCAAAGCGCCCAAGCCGCGCTCGAAAAGGTATCCGGACTGCTCGAAGAAGTCCCCACCGTCCGGCCGCCCAAGAACCCCGTGCCCTTGCCCCATGCCCGCGGCGAAATCGACTTCCGTGGCGTGGAGTTCGGCTACGGCAACGGCAAGGTGGTTGTCCCCAAGCTGGACCTCCACATTTCCGCGGGACAGACCATTGCGCTCGTGGGACAAACCGGCGCCGGCAAATCGACCTTCGCCAAGCTCATCGCCCGCTTCTATGACGTCACCGAAGGATCCCTGACCCTCGACGGCGTCGACCTCCGGGAGCTCTCGACGGCGGACCTGCGCCGTGCCGTCGTGATGGTCACCCAGGAAGCCTTCCTCTTCAGCGGTTCCGTGGCGGACAACATCGCCTTGGGGCGGCCTGGGGCCACCCGCGCCGAAATTGAAGAAGCCGCCCGGGCAGTAGGGGCCCATGACTTCATCTCCGCCTTGCCCGACGGCTACGACACCGACGTTAACAAGCGCGGCGGCCGGGTCTCCGCCGGGCAACGGCAATTGATCGGCTTTGCCCGGGCATTCATCGCGGCCCCGGCAGTACTCATCCTGGATGAAGCGACATCTTCGCTTGATATCCCCTCCGAACGGCTGGTGCAGGCCGGCCTCAGCAACCTGCTGTCCGGAACGGACTCCGAGCGGACCGCCATCATCATCGCCCACCGGCTCTCTACGGTGGAGACCGCAGACCGGGTGCTGGTGGTGCACGAGGGACGCATCGTGGAAGACGGCACGCCGGCCGAGCTCATCGGCGGAGGAGGGCGCTTCGCCCGCTTACACGGCGCCTGGAAGGACTCGCTGGTCTGAGCTTCCCGTTCCCCGGCGGGGCTTCCTTCGATTTCGCATCCGGGGAGGGATCGGCTATTCTTGAACAGTTGCTTTCGCAGCGGATCGGGATGTAGCGCAGCTTGGTAGCGCGCTTCGTTCGGGACGAAGAGGTCGCAGGTTCAAATCCTGTCATCCCGACCAATTTGGTAGAAGACCTTCCACTCGGAAGGTCTTCTACTTTATTTAACGATCTTTTCGGGGGCCCGGGAAAACCGGAAAAACATTCCCCCGACCGGTTTCCGCGCTTGTCCAAGGTTTAGAGACAAGTGTTGTTAACAACCCCGGCACAATGACCCTGGGCATGTCATGGCCCACGCGGATCTTCGCGCAAAAGAAATCCCCGGCGTGTCGATTTCAGACAACCGGGGACTTCATCACTTCATTTGAATTATCCAGCAGCTGCCGGATCTCCGGAAGCCGCTGTCGAGCCTCAGCTACACGGGATCGGGCCAGTTACCGATAGCCTGCGAGACCCTCATGGGGTCCGGCCAGTTACCAATAGCCTGCGAAACCGCACCCATCGGATCGGGCCAGTTGCCGATAGCCTGCGAGAGCCTCATCGGGTCGGGCCAGTTACCAATGCTGAGCACCGTGCTGACGGTGTCTGCCACAGGGGCTGCGGAAACGACGGCTGGTGCCGCGGCGGAGAATGCAAGAGCGCCGGCCAAGGCCACTGCTGCAGCAATCTTCTTCAACATAATTTTTCCTCAATGCGAGTCGGATTCGTTACGGAAATTTCGCGGTCCCTGTTGACATTCATTGTAAAATGTTTTCCACAGCGACTGTCAAGCTTTAGGGTAAAGACAGCGCAAAGACCAGCCTCTAGGAGGAACCTGTGGGGAACGGATTCGGAGAAAAGCTCCGTGCCGAACGGCTCGAACGTGGGCTGACCCAGGCTGAATTGGGCAGGGACCTTTACTCGCCCAGCTACATTTCACTTCTTGAAACCGGGCGGAGGGAGCCGACGGCCGAAGTCATTGAAGAACTCGCCCGTCGTCTGGAACTGGCACCCAAAGCCTTGGAAGCCTGGAGCCAGCCCGTATCCGTCAGTGACGCCGAATACGTGCTAGCGGGGCTGTACGCCAGGCAGGCTTGGGACCTCAGGGACTACCCGCTTGCCGCAAGCCACGCATCAACCGCCGCCCAAATCGCGCTCGAGGCAAAGAACACCAGCGCCTGGTGGAACATGACCTACATGCAGGCCGAATGCCTCATGAAGCAGGGCCAGCTGAAGGAATGCCAGCAGATCATCCAGCATCTCCTGGAACATCCCATGGCTACGGAATCCGCGGGCCTGGGAGTCCGGGCCCGTCAGATGCTTGCCGCTGTCTGCCACGGACAAGGGCAGCTGGCAACCGCCGTCGAGCACGCCAAGGAAGCCGTGAGGCTTTCCGAGCAGCTGCCCAAAGGCTCAACCCTGATCATCGGGGCGCACCGGGCTCTGATCGGAGCATTGGCCGAGAGCGGCAGGTTGGACGAAGCCTGGACGTATTGCCAGGCCATGAACAACCAGATGGACGACCACTCGATGTCCCAGCTCGCAGGCGAAGTGGCCTGGGTGGTGGGAAACGTGGCCTTCATGCGCCACGACTACGTGGAAGGCATCAAGCATCACGAGCGCGCCGCGAAGCTGCTCTCGCCCGCCAATGACATCGAGCTGTGGGCCCGCTTCAACAAGGCATCGGCAGCCGTCCGGCTCTCCTCGGGAATCGTGGAGCCGGAGACACTCTCAGCTATCGAACGCGCTGAACTCGCCCTGTCGATTGTCGGCGGAAACAAGACGGACCAGCTGGAAGTTGCGTTTATCCGCGCCCGCTGGCTCTACCTGACGGGCGACATTCCGGCCGCCATCACCAAGTTGCGCGAAATCCACGCGGACCGCGATGTTCTCGCCCGGCACACCGCAGGCGAGGTCGCTTTCCTCCTCGGCAAGGCACTCAAGGCAGCCGGTGAAAACGCAGACGCACTGGTCCACCTCGAAGAGGCCCAGCGCGATTTCACCGCCGCGGGCGCAGCCGACCGTGTACAGCAGGCCATGGACTCCGTACTGGAGATCCGGCTGGCGGAACGTCGGGCGGCGTCTGGCCATAGCGGGAGCGCGCAGTCTTCCCGCGCAAGCTGAGCGCACGCCCAACTGGCTCGCAGTTGTTGTCGTTTAGACGCATCTAAACGACAACAACTGCAAGTCAGACGAAAGTCCTGCCGGTGAGCTTCTCGTAGGCTTCGACATAGCGGGCACGCGTCTTCTCCACGACGTCGGCCGGCAGCGCGGGCGGCGGGGTGTCACTCGAGCGGTCCCAGCCCGATTCCGCGGAGGTCAGCCAGTCACGCACGAACTGCTTGTCGAACGAAGGCTGCGCCTTGCCCGGCTCGTAGGTGGAAGCGTCCCAGAAACGTGAGGAATCCGGAGTCAGGACCTCATCGCCCAAGGTGATGACACCGGTGGTGACATCGATGCCGAACTCAACCTTCGTGTCGGCCAGGATGATGCCGCGGCCGCGGGCGATCTCTTCCGCGCGGGTGTAGATCTTCAACGTGAGTTCGCTCAGGCGCGCGGCGATGTCGTCGCCCACCATCGCGACGACGTCGTCATAAGTGATGTTCTCGTCGTGCTCGCCGACCTCAGCCTTGGCAGAAGGGGTGAAGATGGCGTGCTCAAGCCGCGAGCCGTCAACGAGGCCTTCAGGCAGCGGGATGTCGCAGACGGTGCCGGATTGCCGGTACTCGGCCAGCCCGGATCCGGTGAGGTAGCCGCGGGCGATGCATTCCACGGGGAACATCTCCAGCCGCTTGCAGATCATCGCGCGGCCCTCGACTTCCGCGGGCACTCCCTCGGCGGCCGTGGACCCCAGGACGTGGTGCTCCACGCCAAGCTGCTCGAACCACCAGAGGCTCAGCTGCGTGAGGATCCGGCCTTTGTCCGGGATCTCGCTGCTCAAGACATGGTCGTAGGCGCTGATGCGGTCGCTGGCCACCACCAGGACGCGGTCCTGGCCGGACCCGTCCGCGATGACATCATCCGCCGGAACGTAGAGGTCACGGACTTTGCCCGAGTAGAAGTGCTTCCACCCCGGGAGGTCGAGGGTTTCGGTCTGCAGTCCGTTTGCGTTGCTTTCAGGCATGGTTCAAGCCTTCACGTTCGGGATGGAGCCGGTCGCCGGGGAGACCACGTGGATCTCGCCGCGGGCTGCCTTGCCGGCGATATCGGTACGGAACTGTCCGCCGTCGAGCTGGACCAGCTCCACGCCGTCGTACGCCCGCTCGCGCGCCTCCACGAGGTCCGTCCCCAATGCCACAACGGCCAGCACCCGGCCGCCGGCGGAGACGATACGGCCTTCTTCGTCCAGTTTGGTGCCGGCGTGGATGACGTGGACGCCTTCCAGTGCCTCAACCTTGTTCAGGCCGCGGATCCGGTCCCCCGTGCGGGGAGTGTCCGGGTAGTTTTCGGCGGCAACGACGACGGCGACGGCCGACTCCTTCGACCAGCGCAGCTCTTCAGCCTGGTCCAGTTCGCCCTTGGCCGCTGCCAGCAGGAGCGCGCCGAGCGGGGTCTTGAGCCGGGCCAGGACGGCCTGCGTTTCAGGATCGCCGAAACGGACGTTGAATTCGATAACGCGCGTGCCACGGGACGTCAGCGCCAGGCCGCAGTAGAGGACGCCGACGAATGGAGTTCCACGGCTGGCCATCTCGTCCACCGTGGGCTGCGCCACGCGGTCGATGACTTCCTGGACCAGTCCAGCAGGTGCCCAGTCGAGCGGGGTGTACGCGCCCATGCCACCGGTGTTGGGGCCTTCGTCATTGTCGAAAATCCGTTTGAAGTCCTGAGCCGGGGACAGCGGCACCGTGGTGCGGCCGTCGCAGAGGACGAACAGGGAGACCTCGGGTCCGTCCAGGAACTCCTCGATGACAACTGTTCCGCCGGCGTCGAAACAAGACTGGGCGTGGGCGAGTGCTTCCTCGCGGTCATTGGTGACCACTACGCCCTTGCCGGCGGCCAGTCCGTCATCCTTGACGACATGCGGAGCGCCGAAAGTGTCCAGTGCGTCAGCTGCCTCCGCAGCGTTTGTTGCCACCCGGGCCATGGCGGTGGGCACGCCTGCCTCGGCCATGACTTCCTTGGCGAACGCTTTGGAGGCTTCGAGCTGCGCCGCGGCCTTGCTGGGGCCGAAGACCGGAATGCCGGCTTCGCGGACTGCGTCGGATACGCCCGCTGCGAGCGGTGCTTCCGGGCCGACGACAACCAGGTCGACCGCCAGCTTCGTCGCAAGCGCTGCGACGGCGTCGGGGTTGTTCCCGTCGATCGCGTACGTGGGGACCAGCTTGGCGATGCCCGCGTTTCCCGGAGCCGCATGGACCTCGGAAACGTTGGGATCCTTGAGCAAGGAGCGGACAATTGCGTGTTCGCGGCCGCCGGGGCCAATGACGAGTACCTTCACAGTCTTCAAGGGTACTTTGTGCGGGGGCAGGACTCCTAAGCTGTCTCCACCACTGGACATGCCCACCCGCACCGCGGCACCCAGAGGGAGCATGCCCACCCTTGGCCATGAGCAATGGACATAACACTGGTATGCCCACTCCTGAGCTCCAACGCAGGGCATGCCCCAATTCAGACCACAAGCACCACGAGGCACATGTCCAATCCAGGCCTCGAGCAATGGACATAACACTGATATGCCCACTCCTGAGCCCCAACGCAGGGCATGTGCAATCCACACACCCACCGCAGGGCATGTGCCAGTCCCACACCAACCAGGGCATGTCCCAACCAGGCCACAAGCACCACGAGGCACAAGCCCACCCTTGGCCATGTGCAATGGACATATGCCCATTCCTGAGCTCCAACGCAGAGCATGTGCAATCCACACCGCAAGCACCCACAGGGAGCATGCCCTCCCTTGGCCTCGAGCAATGGACATAACACTGATATGCCCACTCCTAAACTCCACCGCAGGGCATGTCCACCCATCTCGGGGGCCTCCGGCTACGAACCCCCTGCATGAAGAAGCTCAGGAACTGGCTCAGGGGACCCACCGCTTTGGCTGCTCTGGCCGGGGTGGCCGCTGCCGCCGTCGTACTTTCCGTTGCGGAACTGATCGGCGCCTTCTTTACGGCCCGGGCTACGCCGGTGATTGCGCTGGGCTCCACGTTCATCGACTTCACGCCGCCGTGGATGAAGGACTTTGCCGTGACCACGTTCGGGACCAATGACAAGGCTGCACTGTTTGTGGGCATGGGCCTGACCATCTTCGTGCTGGCTTGCGTGCTGGGTGTCGTGGCCTTCCGCAATTGGGTGCTCGGTGTGTTGGGCGTTCTCGGCATGGGCGCGGTGATTGTGGCCGCCGTGGTGACCCGGGCCAGCGTGAAGCCCGCGGATTCCATACCGAGCCTGATCGGCACTGTGGCTGGGCTCATTGTCCTCCGCCTGTTGGTCGCCCGTATCTGGCGGCTGAACTCCTTCCCTGACGCTCCTGCCGACACGGCGGCCAAAGGCATCGAGCGTCCCGCCACGACCCGCCGAACCTTCTTCGCCGCCACCGGTATCACCGTTGCGGCAGCGGCCGTCGCAGCCGGAGGCGGTCGGTTCCTGAGTGCCGCACGCAGCAATGTGGCCAAGGCACGGGATTCTTTGAAGCTCCCGGCTCCGGCCCGGCCGGCTGCTCCCGTCCCTGCGGGCGTCCAGTCCCCGACGGCGGGAGTCACCCCCTGGCTGACCCCGGCCAAGGACTTCTACAGGATCGACACCGCCCTCAGCGTGCCGGAGATCAACGCCCAGGATTGGGAGCTGCGGATCCACGGGCTGGTGGAACAAGAGGTCCGGCTGACCTTTCAGGATCTGCTCGACGCCCAACTGATCGAAACCCACGTGTCGCTGACCTGCGTGTCCAACCCTGTGGGCGGAAACCTCGCCGGCAACGCCAAATGGCTGGGCATGCCCATCCGTGACGTACTCAAACAAGCCCGTCCCAAAACCAGCGCGGACATGGTCCTCTCCACCTCCATCGACGGCTTCAGCGCCTCCACTCCGCTGGAAGTGCTCCAGGACGGCAGGGACGCCATCCTGGCCATCGGCATGAACGGCGAGCCCCTCCCGCTGGAACACGGCTACCCCGTGCGCATGGTGGTTCCGGGTCTTTACGGCTTCGTCTCGGCGACCAAATGGGTGGTGGACCTGGAAGTCACCCGGTTCGCTGACAGCAAGGCCTACTGGACCACCCGCGGCTGGTCCGAGCGGGGTCCCATCAAGACAATGGCCCGGCTTGAAGTTCCCAAGTCCTTCGCCAAAGTGCCCGCCGGCAGGGTCGCCTTGGGCGGCACCGCCTGGGCCCAGACCCGCGGCATCAAAAAGGTGGAGGTCCAGATTGACAACGGCCCATGGTCCGAAGCGACCCTTGCCGCGGAGGCATCCGTTGTCACGTGGCGGCAGTGGTCCTTCAATTGGGACGCCACTCCGGGCCCCCACTACATCAAGGTCCGGGCCACGGACGGAACCGGCGAACTGCAGACTGAAAAGAGGGCGGATCCCGTGCCCGACGGCGCCTCCGGATGGCAGTCCGTCATGGTGACCGTGGAGTAGCCCGGGAAGACGGTGCCTTCACCCTAGACTTGCATCATGCCCTTGAGTTCGCATGAAACCTTCAGCGTTGAGTCCGCCGTCGAACTGGCAGTGGTCGAACGCAGCGGTTTCATCGAATCACGTCACATCGGTTCCGCGGTGGTTCTTTCCGGCGACGGCTCCGTGGTGACCCAGCTCGGCGACATCACGACGCCCATCTACGCCCGCTCCGCGCTCAAGCCGTTCCAGGCCCTGGCGTCAATGCAGTCGGGCGTGCCGCTCCGCGGCGCCCAGGTGGCTTTGGCCTGTGCCAGCCATGTAGGCTCGCTCGATCACATGGACGTGGTGGAAGGCATGCTGAAAGCCGCGGGCGTCCGGGAAGAACAGCTGCAGTGCCCTTCGGCATGGCCGCAGGACGAAGTCGCCCGCAATTGGCTGATCCGTTCCGAACACGGCAAGTCCAAGCTGGCTTTCAACTGTTCGGGAAAGCACGCCGCGTTCCTCTGGGCCTGCACGGAGAACGGCTGGGACACGCACAGCTACCTGGAGCCCAATCATCCCTTGCAACAGCGCGTACGGACAGTCGTCGAGGAATACAGCGGCGAGAAAATCGCCCACCTCGGCATTGATGGATGCGGAGCACCTGTGGCTGCGCTTTCCCTGACCGGGCTGGCGCGGGCCTACTCGCGCCTGGCGCAGGCCCCGCGGGACCAGAGCTCCAATGCCCGCGCGGCGACCATTGCCACGTCCATGTTGGACTACCCGTGGGCAGTGCAGGGCCGCGGCGAGGCAAACACCATCGTCATGGACGAACTCGAAGTGCTTGCCAAGGGCGGAGCGGAGGGTGTCCTGGTCCTGGCAACTCCAACAGGGGCCTCAGTCGCAGTGAAGATCCTTGACGGGAACCCCCGCGCGGCCACTTTGGTTGGACTCACGCTTCTCGCGGTAGCCGGCGCCGTGGATATTCCCGGTGTCTCGAGCGTGCTCGAAAAGGTGGTTGAGCCCGTTCTCGGCGGTGGCCACTCGGTCGGCAGGATCCGCCTTGGCCACGCCGTTTCGGCGCTGCTGGACTGATTGGAACTCCGGGCTATGGCAATTGCACGACGCCGGATCGACCTTGAAGAAGGCCGCGCGGCACTGGCCGCATGGCAGGCCGCCGTCGGGCACGAACCCGCGCCCGTGACGCCGCCGCCGCGCACCGTTTTGGCAACCGCCGTGCGTTACTCGCTGGAGGAACTCACCGCCCGCGCCCCCGGCAATTCGGTGGAAGTCAGGGTGCCGCCCTTCGGCGTCACCCAGTGCGTGGAGGGCCCCCGGCACACGCGCGGCACCCCGCCGAACGTCATTGAGTGCGACGCCGCCACCTGGCTGGAGATGGCCACAGGCCGCTTGGCGTGGTCCGCCGCCGTCGACGCCGGCCGGGTAGCCGCGTCGGGCCTGCGCGCGGATTTGTCAGGGCTGCTGCCGCTGTTCTGAGCGCTTAAATGGGTGATCGCCCCGCGGCGGAGCCTTGGGGCGATCACCTGCAATGGTGCGTGGTGCCTAGTCCGGACTGATGGAGGGGCTCCGGTGTTGCCCCGGTTTGATCATTTCGAACTGCGGAATCGCATCGGGATTCGGGCCGCCCCGGAACTTCGGCGAAGGCTCTTGTCCTTCGCTGAGGCGCTCGATTTCCTGTTCCTCGAAGACGTCTTCGGCCCCGAGCATGATCGCGGAGTCCTCGTTGGTGATCTCACCGCTGAAGGCGCGGAGCATGACGGAACGGTCGAACTGGCCCTCCCATTTCGCGACGACGAACGTGGCCACGCAGTTGCCGAGCAGGTTGACGACGACGCGCATGGAGTCCATGAGGCGGTCGGCACCCAGGAGCAGTGCGACGCCGGCGACGGGGAAGATGCCCAGTGCGGCGGCCGTGGCCGAGAGAGCAAGGAATGACGATCCCGGTACGCCGGCCATGCCCTTTGACGTCAGGAGCAGGACACCCAGGGCTGCCAACTGCTGACCGGGGTCGAGGTGGTGGCCGAATGCCTGGGCCAGGAACAACAGCGAGATCGAAAGGTAGATCGCGGCGCCGTCGAGGTTGAAGGAGTAGCCCGTCGGGACAACCAGGCCTGTGGTGGCCCTGGAGCAACCGGCGTTGGTCAGCTTGGTCATGATGCGGGGCATGACCGCCTCGGTGGATGCCGTTCCCAGCGCGAGGAGGAATTCCTCACGGGTGTACTTCAGGAACTGCCACAGGGGTACCCTGGCGAAGCTCCAGGCGACGAGGAACAGCAGGCCGATGAAGACAATGGCCGCCCCGTAACAGGAGGCGATCAGGAGCGCATACGTCCCGAGGGTGTCGAGTCCGTATTGGCCGATGATGAACGCCATGGCGCCGAACGCACCGATGGGCGCCACTTTCATGATCCACGACATGATCTTGAAGATCAGTTCCAGGACGGTTTCCATGAGGCTGATGACCGGGAGGCAGCGCTCGCGGCCGATGACGACGATTGCCGCGCCGAAGAAGACCGAGAAGAACAGCACCTGGAGAAGGCTGTTGCTGGCGAAAGCGCCGATCACAGAGGTGGGAATGATGTCCAGGAGGAAGGAAGCCGCATCCTTGGGCGGCACGGTCCCGGTCTTGGCGTTCAGCGCATCCTGGGAAAGAGTGCTGGGATCGATGTGGAGTCCGGCACCGGGCTGGACCAGGTTTCCGACGATCAGGCCGAAAACGAGTGCGAAAAGCGTGGCGCCGGTGAAGTACAGAAGGGCTTTGACCCCGACCCTTCCGACCGCCTTGACGTCGCCCACTGCCGAGATACCCGTGACGATCACGAGGAAGATCAGCGGAGCGATGATCATCTTGATGAGTTGAATGAAACCATCGCCCAGTGGCCGGAGGGTGGACCCGATGTTCGGCCAGAAATGGCCGATGAGTACACCTGCGACGACGGCGATCAGAATTTGGAAGAAGAGCGACTTATACAGTGGCTTCTTCTTCCGCGGAGCCGAACTCGCCTTCAGCGCCGCAGAGTCTGGGATCTTCATTGATCTGAACCAATCAGTTTGGGAACAGCCCCTGCTTTCGGGGGTTGTTCTCAAATGTAATCCCGCTCACACGATTCCACAAGGGGAAATTCAAATTTCACAATGTGGAATCTCGTGGTTTAGCGCTGCACGCCCCCAACCTCCTTGGCCGTGAACACCCTGTAGCCGCGCCCCGGGTCGAAACCGTGGACTTCCCGGGTATCGAGTGCGGCCATGAACTCCAGCGCCTTACCCGTGATCACCTGTCCAGGGACGAGGATGGGGAAGCCCGGAGGATACGGGGTGACGAATCCCGCCGAAACAACTTCCTCGCCTTCCGCGATCCGCGCCTTGAGGTCGTCGGCCGACAAGTAGGTGGTCGCTCCGTCCTTGTAGCTCTCGAAATAGGCGGCCCGGAGGTCCCCGTCAGGACTGAGCGGATCCCGCCGAAAGCGCCTTGCGAAACTGCTGAAATCGGGCAAGGGCGGAGTGGCTCCCGTGGTGCCCGCGGCGGGACCGGCGTGCGGCGTTTTCCGCGCCGGACGTTCCTCCTCGAAAGACTCGGCCAGCTTGACCAGGACCTCGATCAGATAGGCGACGGCGCTGCGGGAGGTGCCGATGTTGGTCATGAAGAGCACGGTGTTACGGGAGGTCTTGTTGACCTGGATGCCGTGCTTGTCGGCGAGATAGCGGTGCCGGAAAGTGTCGCCGTCGACCCCTGTCCGGCTGATGTCCAGCGTGAGGCGGCTGGGATCGACGACGAACTCGTCATGCTCCCAGGCGTCCGCCAGTGCTGCCAGGCCATCGCGGAGCGGCATGGCACTGCCGGTTTCCCGATAGGGCGCCGCAATGAGGTCCCTCGACGTGAGGACCCGGAAGTATTTCTTCAGCAACGGGTGGCGGGCCACTGCCTGCGCAACGATGGTTGCCAGATCCGCCTGTTTCTGTACCAGGCCGAAACCCTCCAGCTCCACCTGGCGGCGGCCGACGTCGAGCGAAGCGAGGATCTGGTAATTGGGCGACGTGGAGGTATGAGTCATATATGCTTCGCGAAATGACTCTTGGTTATGCTCGCTGAAGTCTTGGTCGAAGACATGGATCATGGATCCCTGACGCAGCGAGGTGAGGGTCTTGTGGGTGGACTGCGTGGCATAGACGCGCAGCCGCGCTTTCGCCGGATCCGGGATAAGCCGGGTCTCCAGCCAGAGTTCGTCATCGGCGGGCGTGCCCGTGACCGCGTCGTGGAGCGATGCCGCTTGTTCGGCGTGCCTGGCGGCATAGCCGGGATCACTGAAGGAGGCCTCAAGCTTCCTCGCTGCGGCCATCGCCGTCCTGCGCCGGAAGACGGGGTGGGACCGGGCGAAGGCGAACCAGGCTTCGTCCCAAAGGAAGACAAGGTCCGGTTTGATGGCCAGGCATTCTTCCATGACGCGTTCCACGTCATAGACGATGCCGTCGAAGGTGCAGTTGGTCAGCGTGATCATCTTGACTTCGTCCAGGCGCCCGGCACGTCGGTAGGCCAGCAATCGTGCCTTGATGGTGGCCAAGGGCACGGCACCGTAGAACGCGAACTTGTCCAGCGGGTAGGCGTCCAGGTAGGAAACCTGGGCTCCGGCGAGGACAAAAGCATAGTGGTGGGATTTGTGGCAGTTGCGGTCGACGAGGACCACGTTCCCCGGAGCAAGGATGGACTGATGAACGATCTTGTTGGCGGTGGATGTTCCATTGGTGACGAAGAAGGTTTTCTGGGAACCGAAAGCCCGCGCCGCCAGGTCCTGGGCCTCCTTGATCGATCCGTGCGGGTCCAACAGCGAATCGAGCCCTCCCGACGTCGCGGACGTCTCGGCCAGGAGAAGGTTCATCCCGTAGAAATCGGCCATGTCGCGGATCCAGGGCGAATTGCCCACCGAGCCCCCGCGAGAGATCGGCAAGGCGTGGAAGACGCTGGCCGGCCGCCGGCTGTATTCCTGCAGCGCGGTAAAAAACGGGGTCCTGTACCGCTCAGCGACACCCGACAACAGCGATAGGTGCAGGTCGAGATTGTCTTGCCTGCGGAAAATCCTCCGGAACCGCTTCGTCAGTGAACCCGCGAGGCTCTCCATGGCGACACCGGCCACCAGGTACACATCCAGCTCGGGGCGTAACTCGGAGATCTGCTCGGCCAGGCTAAGGAACCTCCCCAGCGGTGGCATTCCGGCAAGTTCGGGACCCACTAGGCCTCCAAGGTATTTCCTCAGGTCGCGGCCGAGCGGCTGGCTGCTTCCGGTGGTGAATCCCGGGCGGAGAATGCACGCCTGGATAGCAGGATTCAGGATCAAGGCAACCAGCGCATCCTCGTAGCTGGGAACCACGATGAGTTCGTAGGCGAAGGCATCGGACGGCCTCCGCTGGGCCAGCATTTCCGCTTTCAGGGTTTCGGCTTCTTGTTCGGAGATGTCGTCGACAAACAGGACCTCGAACCGGGGCCGCTCGCCCGCCGGCCGTGGCGCCCGGGAGCTTTCGTCCTGGACACCCGGAATGGAGCGCCCGGCGCGGGGCTGCCCGGACAATCCGCGGATCATCTCCAGTCCGGCGTCGTAATCACCGGAATCCAGGCAGCCGAGCAGAGGCGCCACCGAGGCGAGCCCCGGCGCCGCCCAATACAGTTCCATGGCCTGAAGCAGCAGCAGCGCCTGCACGGCTTGGTCCTTCAGGGCGGCGAACGACGGCGTTCCCGTGCCGCCCTTTGCCAGCTGCTTGAACGCGTACCCGAGAAACTCCCACGCATCAGCGCGCGAACGCCACGCGCTGCTAGGCGTGCCGATGTCCCGCTTCGAAAGTTGGTTGTTCACCTGGTTTCGATTGGTCAGGGTGGTTTGCTTGGACAGGGTGTCGCTGTTGTTTCGGGACGGCATGCCGGGCAAGGTGGTTCCGCTTTCCATCAATTCGTTGTGCATCAGGAGCGTTGGCCGCCCTGGGAGAAGGATCCTGCGACGACGGGCAGGTCGCCAGTGTGGCCGCGTCGGGCCTCGGCTGCCTCCAGGATGCGTTTGCGGCAAGCGAACCAGCCGGCAATGAGCAGGGGTATAAGGAGCAGCAAGGAAGCGAGGACCCAGCGCCCTGTCTCCGAGAAGCCCATCGTGACGAGGACGAAGGCAAGGAAGGCGAGCGTGAGGTATGAGGTGAAGGGGGCTCCGAAGAGCCGGAATGACGGACGGACGGCCTTGCCGAGCCTGACCCAGGCCTGAAGCTTGATGTGGCACAGGATGATGGTTGCCCAGCCGCCGATGATTCCGATGGCGGACACCTCGAGAACGATCTCGAACACTTGGGACGGGACCAGGGCATTCAGGCCGACGCCAAGCAGCGTGATCACCGCCGTCAGCAGGATGCCGCCATACGGCACCCCCGATTTGCTCATCCTTGCGGTGAACTGCGGCGCGGAGCCATTGACCGCCATGGACCTCAAGATCCGGCCCGTGGAATACAGGCCGGCGTTCAGACTCGACAAAGCCGCTGTCAGGACAACGAAGTTCATCACTGATGCCGAAACAGCCGCGGCATGGGGATCCCCGAGATGGGAGAAGAAGGTGACGAAGGGCGATTCACCGGATTTGTACGCCGTGAACGGCAAGAGCAACGAGAGGAGCAGCACCGAACCGACATAGAAGAGCGCGATCCGGAAGACCACCGTGTTGACGGCTTTGGGCATCACCTTTTCCGGGTTGGCAGTTTCGCCTGCAGCCGTACCAACAAGTTCAATCGCCGCATACGCGAACACGACGCCGCTGATCGCGAGCAGGGGCGCCACGGCTCCCGTCGGGAAGGCTCCCCCGTGGTCCAGGATCACGCCCAACCCTGGAACGCCGATATCGGTCTTCCCGCCAAAGACGATGAAGCAGACCCCGACGACGAGGAAGGCTACGAGCGCCGTCACCTTGATCAGGGCGAACCAGAATTCCATCTCGCCGAAGATCTTCACGGAGACGAGGTTGAGGGCCAGGACAATGACGAGGGCGCAAAGCGCGATAAGCCACTGTGGGATTGTTTGCAGCGGCTGCCAGAATTGTCCCCAGAATTTGACGTAAAGCGCCACGGCCGTGACATCGACGATCGACGTCATGGCCCAGTTAAGGAAGTACAACCAGCCGGCCGCGTAGGCCAGCTTCTCGCCGTAGAACTCGCGGGCATAGGACACGAACGAGCCCGAGGATGGCCTGTGGAGAACCAGTTCGCCAAGGGCGCGCAGAATCAGGAACGCAAAGAAGCCGCAAAGGGCACAGACGAAGATCAAGGCCGGACCGGAACCGTTCAATCGGCCTCCCGCCCCCATCAAGAGGCCCGTTCCGATCGCGCCCCCGATCGCTATCATTTGGATCTGCCGGGGTTTGAGGGTCTTGTGGTAGCCGGCGTCCTCGCTTGAAAAATCCTGCGCAGCCGTTGAACGGTCGCCAAGAAGTTCACGGGTGTTTTCCAGCGAATCTGCGGGATCAAGCCAGGCGATCTGAGCCCCGGCGATCGGGCTCGACGCAGGCCGGTTCAGTGTGCGTTTCATTCCAGGGGTCTCCTTTGACTCCGGTTCCGCGGGTGCGGCTGCATACTCCAGAACTTGTCCCCCTGCTGACCTGTGGAATCACAGCTGCACTGCTGGATCATCAGCGGAGGGGACGGAAAACAACTCTAGGTTCCGGCGGAAGGGAACGAACTGTCTGGCCAGCTAAATTCGTCCGATCCCCGTTGTGCTCCAATGACAACCCGGTTCAGGCGGAGTGCGAGTAATGTTCATGGCTGTGAGCGCGGCTAAGCCGCTTAGAGGAAGTGAATACGGGTGGCACCCCAGGAATCTGCCGAGCATGTCATTGGCGCCATGCTCAGCGACATACTTGAAGACATTGGCGTCGACAACGGGCAACTGCTGGTTCCTCCCGGAACGGACAACGGCACGGTTCGTGAAACGGTGATCGTGGACGCCGAGGACGAGACGCCGGTGCGGCGCGGGAGCTTGGTCCTGCTGATCGGAGTCCGGGGTCGCGCGGCATTGCCCGGCATCCGGAAGCTGATTCCGGACCAGCCCGCAGCCGTCGCGGTGAAAGGGAACGAGGAGGAACTGGACGCCGTCCGGGAAGTGCTGCTTCCCACCGGAATCGGCCTGATCGCAGTGTCTCCCGCAATGAACTGGGGCACGCTGGAGAGCATCGCCAAGAACCGCATCCAGGAGCCTGCACTTTCCACCGACGCGTCCACGATCATTCACCGGGATCTTTTTGCGATCGCCCAGACCACCGCGACCCTGGCCAACGGCCACGTGGTCATTGAGGATCCGGCAAACCGCGTCCTGGCGTACTCACCGGCCTCCAATGACGTCGATGAACTCCGCAGGCTCTCCATCCTGGCCCGGCGCGGACCGGAGCGGTACCAAAAACTGCTGAAGGAATCAGGGGTCTACAAGCACCTGCAAGCAGCCGAGGCGCCCATCCATATGGAAGCCAACCCGGCGGAAGGTCTTCGGGAACGGGTGGCGATCGGTATCCATGCAGGCAACAGGATCCTGGGGTACATCTGGCTTCAAGAAGGGAAGGAACCGCTCGCTCCCAACACGGACAAGCTCATGGTCGGGGCGGCCCGGCACGCGGCCATAGAATTGGTCCGGCACCGCAACGAGCAGTCCCAGGCACTACGGCGCGACAGGATCTCCAGCCTGCTCAGCGGCACTCCCCAGATCCACTCCCAGGCACAGTCCGCGGGCATCGATCCCTCCAAGCCGGCAGCCCTGGTCTTGATTTCCGCCCAGGGCGACGACGAGACGGCAGCGGGCTTGCAACTGCGGCGTGGCGAGCTGGCCAATGTCGCGTCGATCCATGCGGCCGCCTACCGTCCCGGTGCCGTCGTGGGAGCCATCGGCTTGGAGATAGCCATGATTCTTCCTGACCTTGACCCCATTAAGTCCCCGCCGGCTATCAACCGCCTCATCAACGTCATTGTCCGGGACGCAAGGGTCCACCTGCACTGCCAGGTCCAGGCCGCCGTCGGGCCCGTCGTCGAACGCTTGGACGCGTTGCATGGCACACTCGAGCACGTCCGGAGCGTACTCAAGGTCCTGGAAAGCACGCCCTCGATCCACGTGGCGTCCTACGCCGATGTGGAAACGACCGTACTGACAAAGGAATTGCTGGAACTTCTGGCGTCGAGGACCGACCTTCGGCATGGCGGGATCTCCCTGCTGTGCAGCAAGTACCCGGAGTTCGCCACAACCCTGCTGACCTACCTTGAATTCTTCGGTGATGTGAACCGGTGCGCGGAAGAACTGGCCGTCCACCGGAATACGGTCCATTACCGGCTGCGGCGGGCCTGCGAAGAAGCCGGCATCGACCTCCACTCCGCAGAGCAACGGCTGCTCGCGCATCTTCAGCTCAGGCTGTGGACCCACTCCGAAGGACGGCGCTAGACCATGGACCTCCAGAATCTCCTTGACGACATTGTCGGCACGGTTCAGCCCTTGCTCGGCCAAGGAGCGCCGGCAGACTACATCCCGAGCCTGGCCGCGGTGGATCCCAAGCAATTCGGCATTTCCGTGGCAACCCCCAACGGCGATCTGTTCTCCTCCGGAGACGCCGACGTGCCATTCTCCATCCAAAGCATCTCCAAGGTCTACGCCCTCGCCCTGGTGCTGGCCGGGGATGGCGACCGGATCTGGAAGCGCGTGTTCCGGGAGCCCTCCGGCAATCCGTTCAATTCCCTGGTGCAGCTGGAACACGAAGACGGAATTCCGCGGAATCCGTTCATCAATGCCGGTGCCTTGGTGGTCACCGACAGGCTGCTCAGCATCGCGGGCAACTCGCCATCTCCCGTCCGGGAATTGCTCCGGCAAGAAAGCGGAAACAGCTCTATCGATGCCGACCCCGAGGTGGCCGCTTCAGAGGCGGCAAACAATCACCGCAACGCCTCGCTGGCGCACTTCCTGGCCAGCTACGGGAACCTCGAAAACCCCGTGGACTCGGTCCTCGAGGCATACATCAACCAGTGCGCGCTCGAAATGAGCTGCACTGATTTGGCCCTCGCGAGCCGTTTCCTGGCCAACAACGGGCTACGCGGAGACGGCACGCCGCTTCTGTCCCCGTCCCAGACAAAGAGAATCAACGCCGTGATGCTCACGTGCGGCACCTACGACGCCGCCGGCGAATTCGCCTACCGCGTGGGACTCCCCGGAAAGAGCGGCGTGGGTGGCGGCATTGTGGCCGTAGTGCCCAACAAATGCACCATCTGCGTCTGGAGCCCGGGCCTGGGCCGATCCGGGAATTCACTGGCAGGCGTCGCCGCCCTCGATGAATTCACCACCCGCACGGGCTGGTCGATTTTCTAGCCGGCCGGGCATCCAGCCGCAACGGGCTAGCCGCGGCCCACGAATGGCATCCCCGCCGCAGTCACCACCACGGAACCAACGTTGGCCGACGCCGGCATGTTCGCCATCATGAGCACCGCGCGGGCAGCGTCCTCCACGGGAAACATCGGCTCGACACGCCTGCTTCCATCGGCCTGGAGCGCGCCCGAGCCCACGCCGATGGTGTCCATGATTTCGGTGCGGGTGTTGCCGATATCGATCTGCCCGCAGCTGATTCCGTACGGGCGCCCGTCCAGTTCGATGCTCTTGGTCAGGCCGCTCATGGCGTGCTTGCTCACGGTGTACGCCACGGACAAGGGCCTCGGCGAATGGGCGGAGATGGAGCCGTTGTTGATGATGCGTCCGCCGTGCGGTTCCTGCGATTTCATGGTGCGCACGGCCTCTGCCGCGCACAGCATGGATCCGGTGACGTTCACGGCCAGGGTGGCATTCCAATCGGCGACGCTGATCTCATCCACGCTGCCGGAAGGACCGAAGATGCCCGCGTTGTTGAACAGGACATCGACCCTCCCCCAGCGCTGCCGGGCCGCCGCGAAAAGGCGCGCGACGTCGTCGGGCACCGTCACATCGCACGGCACCACGAGCGCCTCGGGGTGGCCGCCGGAAGTCTCGAGAAGCTGCGCTTCCCGCCGTCCGGCGAGCGTAACGCAGTAGCCTTCGGCCAACAGAAGGCGGGCAACCGCCCGCCCGATCCCGGAACCGGCTCCGGTGACGACGGCGACCCGGGGCCGGGTGGGGATGGTTTCGCTCACGCGGTTCTCCTGTTTGTTGAGTCAGTGCGCGGCGGGAGCTTCCGCCGTCGTCGTATCCGTTGTGGTCAGGGGCCAGCCTATGACGGTCTTGGGACGCGGTGTGGCGTAGGTCCGGACCTTGGACGTGGACAGTCCCAGGCGGACGAGCGACTCGGCGATGGTCACGGCGGCGGCGACTCCATCCACCACGGGAACGCCGCAGCGTTGGCGGATCTGTTCGTCGAGCCCGGCCATGCCGCCGCAGCCGAGGACGATGACTTCCGCTTTGTCGTCACGCACGGCGCGTTCAGCTTGTTCCACGATGGCTTCGACTGCGCGCTCCGGGTATTCCTCGAGTTCCAGGACGGCCATGCCGCTCGCACGGACGGAAGCGCAACGGGCCTCGAGTCCGGCAAGCTTGAGGCGGTCTTCGATGAGCGGGACCGCGCGGTCCAAAGTGGTGACCACGGAGTATTTGTGGCCGAGGAACATCGCGGTGCTGGCCGCGGCCTCGGTGATGTCGACCACCGGAACGTTCAGGAGCTCCTGTAGTCCCTCGCGGCCGTGCTCGCCATAGCCGGCCTGGATGACGGCGTCGAACGGTTCAGGGTAGTTGACCACGCGGTCCATCACGGCAATGGCGGCGAGGTAGCTTTCAAAGTTCCCTTCGCAGGAATCGGCGCCGAACCGCGGGGTAATGCCGATGATCTCGGTGCCGGGAGCCGCGACGCTTCGCGCCTGGGCTGCGATGGAGTCGGTCATGGATTGTGTGGTGTTGACGTTTGCGACGAGGATGCGCATGTGTTCCTCCTGGATTGGGTTGGTACGCCCAACTGACTCGCAGTTGTTGTCGTTTTGCCGGGCGAAAACGACAACAACTGCGAGCCAGTTGAGTATTAGTGGTTGCTGAGGACGGCGATCGGCTC
Organism: Arthrobacter sp. NPDC080031; assembly: GCF_040702485.1. Lineage (NCBI taxonomy): Bacteria > Bacillati > Actinomycetota > Actinomycetes > Micrococcales > Micrococcaceae > Arthrobacter > Arthrobacter sp. NPDC080031. The sequence continues at coordinate 1,964 of NZ_JBFBLA010000035.1, read as the reverse complement.
GCCGGAGACGTCGGTGTGCTGCTGTTTCTTGTCCGCGAACAAGTAGTAGCACAACGCCCCGATGCCTGCGCCGAAGAACCAGGCGAACGGTGCCGCGGCCTCCAGGGCGGGAATGAACGCGATGAGGATGGCGACGACGGCGGCCGGAACCATTGCGGCGATCGCCCGGGGGTTGACTCCGCGCTTGTAGAAGTAGGTGCCCGAAGGGTGGTCCGTGTAGAGGTCGAGGATGTTGACCTTGCCGCGGCGCAGGAGCCAGTAGTCGGCCATGACGACGCCGAACAGGGGGCCGAGCAGCGCGCCGAGTCCGCCCAGGAAGTACACGATCACCAGGGGGTTGTTGTAGAGGTTCCACGGCAGGATGACCAAGCCGATGGTACCGCTGACCCACGCCGCCTTGCGGAAGTTCAGGTGCTTGGGGAAGAGGTTGGTCAGCGCGTAGACGGGTGCCACGAAGTTCGCCATGAGGTTCACTGCGATGGTCAGGATCAGCAAGGCAAGGCAGGCCAGGACGAGGAAGAGCGTGTTGGGGATGCTCTGCACGATGTCCGAGGGGCTTTCGATGATCTTGCCGTTGATCTTGTACTGGCCGCCCGCCATGATGACCACGATTGCGCCGAACAGGAGCATGTTGATGGGGATGCCCCAGAAGTTGCCGCGGACAATGGACTTCTTGGAGACCGAGGAACGGGTGAAGTCGCAGAAGTTCAGGACGAAAGTGCCGTAGATGGAGACCCAGAGGGCGCCGCCGGCAAAGATCGTGCGCCACATCTCCCCTCCTTCGAGGCCCTTGATGCCGGACCACTGGATGGCTCCCCCGGCCTCCACGAAGACCCAGATGGCAATGGCGAGCATGGTGGCAAGAATGATGGGGCCGGCGAAGGCCTCGTACTTGCGGATCATTTCCATGCCGAAGCTGACGATGACCAACTGGACAATCCAGAGGGATACGAAAGCGATCCAGCCAAGGGTGGACAGGCCCAGGATCGAGTTGGCGTCCATGTCCTTGAGTCCGGGGAACATCGCGACAAGCATGACGCGGAGCACCACCGAGGCGAGGTAGGTCTGGATTCCGAACCAGGCGATGGCCACAGCGCCACGGACCAGGCTGGCCAACTGCGCACCCCGGATACCGAAGCTGATCCGGCTCATGACCGGGAAGGGGACACCGGTCTTCTGGCCCATGAATCCGGAGAAGGTCAAGAGGGTGAACAGCAAGACCGCGCCGATCCCAAGGGCCACGAGGATTTGCCACCCGCCCAGGCCAAGCGAAAAGAGGCCGATGGCGAAAGCGTAGTTGCCAAGGCTGTGGACGTCGTTGGCCCAGAGGGTGAAGATGCTGTAACTGGTCCAGCGCCTGCCCTCTTTCTTGGTGGGGGCGAGGTCCAGGTTATAGAGGCTGGGGCTGATGGCGCGGCCCGCTGCGACGGAGGCTACATCGCAGAGGGTTTCATTTCCTACTGACGGATGGACTGAACTGCCTGGCAGTACGGTCTGCTCCGAAGCTGTCGTGACGCCGACCGGGGGAGTCGATTGCATCCTGGATCTCCACTTCTTTGTGGTGCTGCAACTAGGCTTCCTAGACGCTGTGAGAGGATTTGAAGATTTTCGCATCGTGGAATCTAGTTATTGAATAGTGAAATAACTGTATGAGCTAGGTCACCTTTGGTCAAGGGCCGCACTCCCGACGGCGGTCACAAACGGCAGCGTGGGGCCGCGGGGCCCTGCGGGGCGCCAGCCTCCGCCCCGCCGGATTGACGCTTGGCAAAGGCATCGCTAATCTCGAATTACAGAATTTTATTCTCACAATACGAAATTTCCATGCACGTTTCAGCGCGCACTACAGTGCAAGCGCCCAGACATTCAATGAAGAGAGGTTGGACGTGGCTGCAGGAGAAGAGACCTCACACATCCTTAGCGGGTTGACTTCCCAGCTGCCTGATCGTGATCCGGAAGAGACTGCC
>NZ_JBFBLA010000034.1:0-50233 GCF_040702485.1 Arthrobacter sp. NPDC080031 | reverse complement strand
GCCCACCCTCAACCTACAAACCCCAGCCAACCGGCTCAACCAGCTGCTGCAGGCAGCCTAAACCCCTGCGTTGCTACGACCAGTTGACTTTGCCGGGCCCAAAACGACAACAAATGCGAGTCAGTTGGGCCTCAGACGTCGTGCTGGAGGCGCTTGACGAATTGCTTGGTGCGTTCCTCCCGGGGCTCCCGCAAGACCTCCGCGGCCGGCCCCCGTTCCACCACCACGCCGCCGTCCATGAAGATGACTTCGTCGGCAACCTGGCGGGCGAAGGCAAGCTCGTGCGTCACGATCACCATGGTCCAGCCTTCGTCGGCGAGTTCCTTGATGACACCCAGCACTTCACCCACGAGTTCCGGGTCCAGGGCAGAGGTGGGCTCGTCGAAGAGCAGCAGTTGGGGTTTGAGGGCCAAGGCGCGCACGATTCCCACGCGTTGTTGCTGGCCGCCTGACAGTTCGAAAGGGTAGGCATCGCGTTTGTCCGCGAGGCCCACCCGGGCGAGGAGCCGCTCGGCCTCCGCCACTACTTCCGCCCGGGGGCGCTTCTGGACCTGCAGCGGTCCCTCGATGATGTTCTTGAGCACCGTCATGTGCGGGAACAGGTTGTAGTGCTGGAACACCATGGCACTGCGGTCCCGGAGGGCGGCAATCTCGCGCTTGCCCACCGTGCCGGCGAAATCGAGGGTCAGTCCTGCGCCGGATCCGCGGACTGTACCGGGGTCGGCGTCCCCGAAGGTGACCGTGCCGGCGTCGGGCACCTCGAGGCCGTTGAGCGAGCGCAGGACCGTCGTCTTTCCCGAACCGGAGGGCCCTATCAAGGCGACCACCTGTCCGCGGCGGACATCGATGTCGATGCCGCGCAGCACCACGTTGCTGCCGAAGGCTTTGGCGAGGTCCCGTGCGGACAACACCAGCCCGGAGTTCCCTTGGGGGGCGTTGCTGGGCTCAGTGGGCGACATAACGGTCCAATCTACGCTCCAGGGCGGACTGGCCCGTGGAGAGGACGAGGCAAATGACCCAGTAGACCAAGGCGGATTCGAGGTACAGGATCATGAATTCCTGGCTGAACGCGGCGATCTGCTGGGCGTTGCGGAAAAGCTCGGTGACCAGGATGAGTGAAGCCAGCGAGGTGTCCTTCACGAGGGAAATGAAGGTGTTGGACAATGGGGGCACTGAGACCCTGGCCGCTTGCGGGAGGATGATCCGCACGAGCGTCTGCGGGCGGGACATTCCGATGGTGTGCCCGGCCTCCCACTGGCCCTTGGGCACCGACAGAATCGCGGCGCGGATGACCTCGGCCGCGTAGCCGCCCACGTTGAGCGAAAACGCGATGATTGCGCTCGGCCACGGCTCCAGCTTCACGCCGATGCTCGGGAGGCCATAGAAGATCACGAACAGCTGCACCAGGAGGGGAGTTCCCCGGATCACGGAGACGTAGAAGCGTGCGACGCCGGAGAGCAAGGGGTTGGGGCTCAGGCGCAAGAGGGCAACGAGCAGCGCCAACGCCAGGCCGATGGCGAATGAGGCCAGGGTCAGGGGGATGGTTCCAGTGACGGCGCCGCCGATGATCGGCCCGAAGGAACTCCAGACGAGGTCCCAGTTGAAGGTCATCTGTTTGGCTGCCGGCTACTTGGTAACGTCTGCGCTGAAGTACTTCTGGGAGATCTTGGCGAGGGTCCCGTCGGCACTTAGGTCCGTGAGCGCTTTGTCCACTGCGGCTTTGAGCTCGGTGGATCCCTTGCGGAAGACTATGGCGCTCTGCGTCTTGTCGGTGGTCTCGGCGGCGATCTTCAAGCCGGAGTCCGGGGTGCTCTTGGCATAGTCGAGGTAAGTCAGCTTGTCGTTGACAGTTGCATCGACGCGGCCCTGGCGAACCAGCGTGGCGGCTTGCGCCCAGCCTTCGACTGACTGCACGTTGGCGCCGGCGTCAACCGCCATCTTGTAGAAGTTGCTCGTCAGCGACTGGGCGGTGGTCTTGCCTTTGAGATCGGCGAAGCTGTGGATGGAGTTGTTGTCCGACTTTGTCACGACGACGCCATTGGAGATCGTGTACGGGGCCGAGAAGTCGTACTTGGCAGTGCGCTCGGGGTTGATCGAGATCTGGTTGGCGATGGCGTCGAAGCGCTTGGAATCGAGGCCCGCGAAGATGCCATCGAACTGGGTTTCCTGGAAGGTCGCCTTCACGCCGAGCTTCGCGGCCACGGCCTGGGCGATTTCGACGTCGAAGCCCGTGAGGGGGCCGGCCCCGTTGTCGTGGAAGCTGAACGGCCGGTACGTGCCCTCAGTAGCGATGACGATCTCGCCCTTGGACTTGATGGCGGACAGCGAGGTGTCTCCACCCGACGTCGACGACGGCGTGGAACCGCCGCCGCAAGCGGACAGTGCCAGCGCGACGGCGGCAAGTGTTGCGGACAGGGCGATGCGGCGAGTGGGCAGGCTCTTCATGAAAGCCATCTTAGTCACGGGACGGTGCCCGGTTGCTGCCGGCCTACGCGGAAGGACGCTTAAAAGGCTGAGTGGGGGCGGTCCCCAACAGCCCGCCACCACTCATCCCCCCAAAAGTGCTCCCGCACGCGCCACGAACCTCCGAAACCCGTTCATTGATTCAAAGGTCAGGCTGCGTCGCCTTCACACATTCATAATTATGGCACGATATAATGGATTTATGAAAGAGGTTACGCGGTATGTTTTTACGTTACCGTGCGGGAAGTCCGGCTGGCAACGATTTTGGACAGCCAGATACCTCCCAAGCCAAGCGCAGTCGCCAAAGCGGCGGAGTAGTTGATGAGCGGCCGCAGCCACGTATTCGATAGCGGGATGAGCGGAAAACTCTGCGACACGATCAGCAAACCGAGCCCCAGGAGCAATGTCGCGGAGGCGGCCCGGAGCAACGCGGGGCCCGAGCCTCGAACGGACCGCCACATGCCCGGGACAAGGCATACGGCAACGTAGCCCGGGTAGAACCTGCCCAAGGCCGCATAAATATCCAGGGCTGGCCCCGGGACCAGGTCGCTCAGGCCGACAGTGGAGCCCGCGGTGTCCATCGAGAAGAAAAAGAAAGCCGTGAGGACCGCGGTGGCTCCCAGAACGGCCAAGCCGATGGGCCCCCGGATGGCACGTTCCCCGCCAGGTGAAGCAAAGGCCCTCGCCACCTTGATGCCCATGAGAAGGAATGTTCCGTAGAGCATGAACCGAAGCAGCAGGTTACAAAGGTTGAAGCTGCCCAGCCAGGAGTCGATCACCAAGTAAGGACCCTCGATGCTGAGCAGGATGTCGAGGGTGATCAGCGCGAACAGAACGAACATCATCCGGTTCTCGCCCCGGACGGCGCTGGGAATGCGAACGGCCGTCAAAACGAGGCAAATGGAGAGCGTGGCCCACGCCAACACGGTGGTCATCCCAGGTTCTCCCAGATTCTGTTGCTGTGGTCGAGTTCGTGCTCATGGCGGCGCAGGGCCTTGCCGAGGGCCTGCAGCCGCTCCCCGGCCAACAGGGCCAGTTCGCCCTCTGTCATCCTGTCCAGTGCCTCCCGCCGCGCCCCGGGGGCCCATCCCGCCTCGGCTTCGGTGACGAGGCCGCTGGCCACGAGGCCTCCGGCCGGTCCGACGCCGGCCGCCCGGGACGTCGCCAAGGCCAGTTCCGGGGGCAAACGGTTGGCTGTCAGGTGCGCGGAGAAGTTCTGCGGGGCGATCCCCGTGGCGCCGCTCACCCGGTGGCGCAACTCGCCGTCGTCGATCGCGTCCACCCAGTTCCTGACCGAACTCGGGTGCGGGGTCTCCGCCAGGACCAACGGCGGGACGTCGTCCCGGGGGTCCGAACGATCGACGACTGCGCGCAGCAGATCCATGGTAGAGACCTGGCTCACGAGTTCCGCGTCAGTGGGGGGAACCGGGGTCCCGCGAAGCGCCGCGTAGGCCTCGAATTGGCCCAATGCATCGAAGGGATTCATGTCGAAGGCCCGGCTGATGCTCACGAGTGAGCTCTCGGCCACCTTGCCGCGGACCAATTGCTGGGCCAGCGTGGTGCGCTTCACTCCCGAAAAGCGGCAGACATCGGCCGTGCTGGTGTTCGGGGCGATCCCGTGCAGCCAGCGTTGGAACGCCTTGGAAGGGAGGGACATGAACCACTTTCTGATAGACGGTTTGTCGCGGCAGGTTTGTCGGAAGACGGTTCCTGCGAAGTTGATTTTACGATGCGGCCACATTGAATTATGCTTGATTCTCGAACCCGTTGGTCCGCACACCCCCCAAGTACGGACCAGCGGGTTCTTCCATGCCTCGGTCTTTTCGCCGGCCTTTCCGCACAAGAGCGGAGCAGTGAGAGGATAGACCAATGACTGCAACGCTTGTCGCCAAAGAGCTCTGCGGCGGCCACGGTCACCGCACCTTGTTCTCGAAGCTCTCCCTCACCGTCGCGCCAGGGGATGTCGTGGGTGTCGTCGGCGCCAACGGCGCCGGGAAATCCACCCTGCTGCGCATCCTCGCAGGAGCTGACCGCCCCCAAGAGGGCACGGTCAGCCTCGCTCCCAGCGACGCCTTTGTGGGCTGGCTGCCCCAGGAACACGAACGTACCCCCGGTGAAACCGTAGCCGCCTACATTGCCCGCCGCACCGGCTGCGCCCAGGCCACGGCCGAGATGGAGGCGGGCGCGGAAGGGCTCGCAGCCGGGACCGCGGATGCCGACGACGCGTATTCCTTGGCTTTTGACCGCTGGATGGCATCGGGTGCCGCGGATCTGGAGGACCGGATCCCCGCGGTGTTGGCCGAACTTGGCCTGGAATCCGGTCCGGATGCGCTCATGACGGGCTTGTCCGGCGGACAGGCCGCGCGCGTTGCCTTGGCGGCGCTCCTGCTGAGCCGATTCGACGTCGTGCTCCTCGACGAACCCACCAACGACCTGGACCTCGACGGACTCGCCCGCCTTGAATCATTCGTCCAGGGCCTTCGCGGCGGCGCCGTGTTGGTCTCGCATGACCGCGAGTTCCTGGCACGCTGCATTACCAAGGTGCTGGAACTGGACCTGGCACAGAACAGCGTGGCGGTCTACGAGGGCGGTTACGATTCCTTCCTCGAAGAGCGGGCCGTGGCAAAGCGGCACGCCCGCGAACGCTACGAGGAATTCGCCAACACCAAGGCGGATCTCGTGTCCCGGGCCCGCACGCAGCGCGAATGGAGCTCGCAGGGCGTCCGCAACGCCATGAAGAAGAGCCCGGACAACGATAAAATCCGCAGGGCAGCGAGCGTTGAGTCCTCGGAAAAGCAGGCCCAGAAAGTCCGTCAGATGGAGTCCCGCATCGCCCGGCTCGACGAGGTGGAAGAGCCGCGCAAGGAATGGCAGCTGCAGTTCAGCATCGGCCAGGCGCCTCGCTCCAGCTCCGTCGTCGCAACCTTGCGGGACGTCGTGGCACACCAGGGCGACTTCACGCTGGGACCGGTGAACCTCCAGCTCAACGCCGGCGAACGGATTGGCATCACGGGGCCGAACGGCGCAGGAAAGTCCACCCTCCTGCGGCTGCTGCTCGGGCTTCAACAGCCCGACGCCGGAGACGCCTCCATGGGTGCGTCCGTGGCGATCGGCGAGATCGACCAAGCCCGCGGACTGCTGGCGGGGCACCTCACCCTGGCAGACGGCGTCGAAGCCGTCCTGGTCGAATGGAACTCCGCGGACGTCCGCACCCTCCTGGCCAAATTCGGCCTCAAGGCGGACCACACCTCCCGGACCGTGGACTCTCTGTCCCCGGGCGAACGCACCCGCGCGGCGCTCGCGCTGCTTCAGGCCCGCGGGGTCAACCTGTTGGTGCTGGATGAACCCACCAACCACCTGGACTTGCCGGCCATCGAGCAGCTGGAGGAAGCCCTCGAAAGCTACGACGGCGCGCTCCTGCTCGTCACGCACGACCGCCGCCTGCTCGAAAACGTCCGGCTCGATTCCCGCTGGCACCTTGACAACGGCACCGTGACCGAACTGCACCACACCACCGGATTAGGAAACAAAAAGCCATGAGCATGGATGGCGTCGCCTGGCGCTCGCTCTACAACATCACCCGCGCCAAGAGCGGCTCGCAGCCGTTCTCACGGGAAACCATCAAGCGCGTGCTCGCTTTCGCGAAACCGCACCGCAACAAGCTGATTGCCTTCGTGCTGGCCTCCATCGCCGGCGCATTCCTTGCTGTCGCCACTCCGGTGCTGGCAGGCCGGGTGGTCGACGCGATCATCGCCCGCACAAGCGCGGACGTCGTGATCGGCCTCGCGGGGCTTATCGCCGCGGTGGCTGTCGCCGACGCCGGGCTCGGCCTGCTCACGCGCTGGTTGTCCTCGGTGATCGGCGAAGGCGTGATCGTGGACCTGCGGACGCGGGTTTTCGACCATGTGCAGCGCATGCCCATCGCGTTCTTCACGCGGACCCGCACAGGAGCCCTCGTCAGCCGGCTCAACAACGACGTCATCGGCGCCCAGTCGGCGTTCGCAGGCACGCTCTCCGGAGTTGTCAGCAACGTCGTGTCCTTGGCCTTGACCCTCATCGTCATGCTCCACACCTCCTGGCTGGTCACCGTGCTCGCCATGGTCTTGTTGCCGATCTTCCTCATTCCCGCCCGGCGGATGGGCTCCAAGCTGGCAGACCTCCGGCGGGAAGCCGCCGAGCACAACGCCGCGATGGGAACGCAAATGACCGAGCGCTTCTCCGCGCCCGGCGCGACCCTCGTGAAACTGTTCGGCCGCCCGAACGAGGAATCCGCCGAGTTCGCCCTCCGGGCCGGCCGGGTGCGTGACATCGGCGTCCGCACGGCGATGCTGCAGTTCACCTTTATCACTGCGCTGACCCTGGTTTCGGCCCTTGCCCTCGCGCTGGTCTACGGCCTGGGCGGTTGGCTCGCGCTTGGCGGCCAGCTCGCAGCGGGCGACGTCGTGGTGCTGGCCCTGCTCCTCACCCGCCTTTACGCGCCGCTCACGGCGCTCTCCAGCGCGCGGGTGGAAGTGATGAGCGCCCTGGTCAGCTTCGAGCGGGTCTTCGAGATCCTGGACCTTGAGCCGCTCATCCAGGAAAAGCCGGGCGCTGCGGCCGTGCCTCCGGGACCCGTTGCGGTGGAGTTCGACGACGTCCGCTTCGCCTACCCTTCCGCTGACAAGGTGTCCCTCGCGTCGCTGGAGGACGTGGCCACGCTCGATACGCGCGGCGGCGAGGAAGTCCTGCATGGAATCAGTTTCCGGGTAGAGCCCGGGCAGACCGTGGCGTTGGTTGGTTCCTCAGGTGCCGGCAAGTCCACCGTGGCACAACTGTTGTCCCGCTTGTACGACGTCGATTCCGGCGCCGTCCGCTTGGGCGGCTTTGGGCCGGGGACCGGGATGGACGTTCGGGACGCCACGTTCGATTCCCTCCGGGACACGTTGGGAATGGTCACGCAGGATGGCCACTTGTTCCACGAAAGCATTGCCTCCAACCTCCGGCTTGCCCGGCCGGGCGCGAGCGACGAGGAAATGTGGAATGTACTGCGGCGGGCCAGGCTCGAAGACATGGTGCGGTCCCTGCCCGACGGCCTGGAGACCGTGGTGGGGGAGCGCGGCTACCGGCTCTCGGGCGGCGAGCGTCAACGGCTCACCATAGCCCGGCTCCTCATCAAGCAGCCGAGGGTCGTCATCCTCGACGAAGCCACCGCGGCACTGGACTCCACGAACGAAGCCGCAGTGCAGGCAGCCTTGGGCGAAGCGCTCGAGGGGCGCACCGCCGTCGTGATTGCCCACCGCCTGTCTACTATCCGCGCCGCCGACGCGATCCTGGTGGTCGAGGACGGTTACATCGTTGAGCGCGGAACCCACGCCGAGCTCCTCGCCGCGGACGGGCGCTACGCGGAGCTGTACAACACGCAGTTCGCGGAGGCGACGGCTGTGGCCCAGGAAGCTGTTCCGGAGCTGTAGGACCCGGGGGCGACGGTGTCACGCTGAGCAACTTTTTGGCGCCCGGCGCCGGAGTCAGCCCCGGAAACCCGGGGTTTCGGGAGTCGGTCACGGCCAAAAACCTGCGCCACGTGACGCTTGGGGGCGGGAGTCTCAGCTCCGGGTGTGTTGACGAACTTCAGGCGCGACTTCCACGCGGTTCCGGCCGGCGGACTTGGCGGTGTACAACGCCATGTCGGCTTCTTTGAGGAGCCGTTCGCTGCTGACCCGGTGGTCGGGCACAAAGGCTGAGAGACCGGCGCTCAAGGTCAGGGTGCCCGAGGGATTGCCAGAATGCGCAATGCCCAGGTCCCGCACGGCCTCGAGAGCGCGCGCGAGCCTTGTTTCTGCGCCGGATACCGTCTGGCCCGGCAGCAGGAAGAGGAACTCCTCCCCGCCGAAGCGGTAGATTCCGTCGCTTTCGCGTCCTTCGCCGGCAAGCGAGGCCGCAACCGACTGCAAGGCGAGGTCACCGGCTTGGTGGCCGTAAAGATCGTTGTATCTCTTGAAATTGTCCACGTCGCAGATCGCCAGGCTGTAGTCCGTTCCGTAGCGGGTGCTTGTCTGGTGCAGCTGTTCCAGGTCCTCGGAGAGCTTCAGCCGGTTATGGAGCTTCGTCAGGGGATCGGTGCGGGCTTGCTCCGCGAGCGCGGCACGGTAGCGTGCAAGATCCGTGTGCAGCGAAGTCACCCGTTGCGCCACCAACAGCCGGGTATGCAAGGCGAACGGGTCAAGGGGCTTGGCCACGTAGTCATCGGCACCGGCCTGCATGCCCGCGACGACGTCCTCACGTGAATCCTTCGAAGTGACCAGGACAAGGTACGTGTAGGAGTCCTCTTCCGCGGAGCGGATGGCGCGGCAGAGTTCCAGCCCGTTGAGCCCGGGCATCATCAGGTCAGTCACCACCACTTGCGGCCGGTGTTGCCTGTACATCTCCCAGGCGGAGCTGCCGTCCGCGGCCACGATGCATTCGTGGCCGGACTGCTCCACTGCCGCCTTCGCCACCAGACGCGAACCGAAGTCGTCGTCCGCCACCAAGACCTTCACGAGGCCACCGACAGGGCTTGGTCCAACGCTTTGTCGACGAGGTCGAGTTCGGCTTCAAGGGCCACCAGGAGTGCGGGATCGACAGGCGTGCCGCTTGATGAGCTGCGTTCCAGTTCTTCGCACATCCGGGCGGCACGGGCGGCCCCGATGTTGGCCGCGGCGCCCTTCAATTTGTGGGCCACTTGCCTGAAAGCGTCAACGCTTCCGTTGTCCAAAGCCCGGCGGAGTGCGTGCAGGCTCGGTTGGATGTCTTGCCTGAAGGCTTGGGCCGCGGCAGGCAGCAACCCCAGCCCGTCTGCCGGGCCGAGGTCACGCAGCGTGTCCAGCCTCGCGGGGTCGAGTGCGGGTCCGGCACTTTCCGCCGGTGTTCCGGGGATCCATCGCGAGAGGACCTGGTCCAATTTTTCCACGTCCACCGGTTTGGTCAGGTAGTCGTCCATGCCGGCCGCAAGGCAACGCTCACGGTCCTCATCCAGGGCGCCTGCGGTCATGGCAATGACGGGGAGCCTTCTGCGGCCATCGTTCCGGGCACGGATGGCCTTGGTGGCCTCGAAGCCGTCCATGACGGGCATGTGGCAGTCCATCAGGACCGCGGCATACTCTGTGGCCGCGGTAGCGGCGACTGCTTCGCTGCCGTCAGCTACGACGTCGGCCTCGTAGCCGAGCTTCGCAACCATGCTGCGGGCCACGAGCTGGTTGACCTCGTTGTCCTCGACGACCAAAATCAGGCCCCGCGAAGGTTGGCTGGTGGTCACTGGGGCTGCGGGAGAAACCGCGGGAGCCGCGATCGGACGTTTCGCGACGAGACGCATGAGGCGGTCGTAGAATTCGGAGCTGCGCACGGGCTTCGTCAACCACTCCTGGACCCCGGCGGCCACGAGTCCGGCTTTGTCCACATTCATGGTGGACGTCAGCATGATGATCCGCGTTGATGCGAGCGCGACGTCGGTGCTCAGTTTGTGTGCCAGTTCCAAGCCGTTCATGCCGGGCATGCACATGTCCAGCACCGCAATGTCGAAGGGACGTCCGGCGGCGGCTTCTTCGCGGCAACGGTCCAAGCCCTGCTGGGCGTCGCCGACAGCCTCCGGTTTCATCCGCCAGCCCGCCAATTGCGCCTCGAGCACCAGCCGGTTGGTCGAGTTGTCGTCCACCACGAGGACCCGGAGTCCCGTCAGTTGTTCGGGCGAGATCGACGGCGGAGCTGCGGCAGGCCCGCTCACTGCCAAGGGCAGGGTGGCCCAGAAAGTGCTGCCGTTGCCCGGAGAGCTGTCCACCCCGATCTCGCCGCCCATCGCCTCGGTAAGCCGCCGCGAGATCGCCAGTCCAAGGCCGGTCCCGCCGTACCGCCGGGTGGTTGAGGCATCAGCCTGCGAGAACGACTCGAAGAGCCTGAGATGGTCCGCCGCCTCGATCCCGATACCGGTATCACGGACTTCGAAGCGTACCCGCACGTCCGCGGATTCCTGTTCCACGAGCTTCACGCTAATGACGACTTCCCCTGAGGGAGTGAACTTCACGGCGTTTGAGGCCAGATTGAGCAGGATCTGCCGGATGCGGCCGGCGTCGCCCACCAGCATCGCCGGAACTTCCGGCCGGCAGTACGCGATCAGCTCCAGGCCTTTTGCCTGTGCAGTCTCGGCGAGGAGGACTGCGAGTTCCTCCACCAGCGTGCGCGGATTGAAGGGCGCGGGGTCCAGATCGACCTTGCCGGCTTCGAGTTTCGAGAAGTCCAGAATGTCATTGATAAGGCTCAGCAGGGCTTCGCCCGCGCCCTTGACGCCCTCGGCATATTGGCGCTGGGTCTCTTCCAAGGGGGTGTCCAGCAACAACCCGGTCAGCCCGATCACGCCGTTCATCGGTGTGCGGATCTCATGGCTCATGGTGGCGAGGAACTCCGACTTCAATCGGCTGGCTTCCTCGGCGGCTTCCCGGGCGGTCACCAACTCGGCCTGGGCGGCCCTGCGTTCCGTGATGTCCTGGGCGATCGTGGCGACTCCGCGGATGCCGCCCTTTCCGCGGATCGGGGACATTGTGAGCGAGACCGGAACAATGGAGCCGTCGATGCGGACCCGTTCTGTTTCGTAGCTGTGAGTTTCCCCGCCGGCCCTGATGGCTGCCAGGAGTTCTTTTTCCTCGTCCTGAAGCTCGTCGGGAATGATGAAGGAAACATTCCTGCCGATTGCCTCCGCGGCCCTGTATCCGTAGATCCGTTCAGCTCCGGGATTCCAGCTGGTGACGACGCCGTCCAGGGTCTTGCCCACGATGGCATCCGCCGAAGAGTTGACGATCGCGCCCAAGCCTTCGAGTTCCGCCGCGCGCTCGGCGACTTTGGATTCGAGATCCCGCGTGAGGTTGATGTTCTCCAGGATCATGAGGATCTGGCGGGTGACGGCCAGGGCCAACACGGTAAGTCCTACGGTCTGGAGGAAGGGGTCGCTGGGACGCCCGACGCGTATGGGGGCCACCATGACGGCACCGAAGACGGGGACGTAGGGGAGGAGCTCCAACGCCAGGGTGTAGAGGCGCCGGTCCGTCCGGGGACGCGGGGCGTAGGGGACCAGCGGGGCGAGGGCGATCAGGAGGAAGGCCGCGATCCAGCCAGCCGCCAGGGGCGTCCCGGTGAGCCCCGTGATGTTGTCGGAAGTCAGCTTCACGTAGGTACTGTCCGTGATCGCCAGGATGAGGAGCCCGCCCCCCAGGCAGACCCACCTGAGGCGTTCTCCCGGTGCCCTCCGCAACGTGAGCATGAGGACGATGGAGACCATCACGATGTCGGCAACGGGATAGGCCAGACCGGTGAGATGGGCGAGGGTTTCCTGGCCTTCCGCCCTGTACATGGAACCGAGGACGGTGGCCCAGCTCATGAACAGCACGGCGGACGCGATAACTGCCGAATCCAGGAGTGCACGCACGAAGGCAACCCGGGAAACCCGGGGACGCGGGAACAAGTAGAGGGCAATCGCGGCCGGGATCGAATAGCCGACGAAAGCGGCGTCGGCCAGGGAAGGGTAGGGATAGTCATGGTCGAGCGTCAACCCAAAGAAGGTCCAGATTGCTTGGCCGATGCTCCAGAGCAAGGTGGCAAAAGCCATGACCCGCCACGCACGGGAGCTTTCGTCTTGTCTCCGTGCTGCCCGGGCACAACTGACTGTGGCGAGCAGCGCGGCTGCGAGGATGGCGAGGTCCCCGGCTGACTGCGCCGCGGACGTCCCTTGGTTTGCCCCGAGGACGATCGCCAGGACAGCCACTGCCGCGGCGGTGACGGCAACTGTCCAGGCCAGGGTGGGCTTGCGCAGGCTGTGGCCGCTCATGCCGACTCCCGGGTTGCGACGGCAGGGACGCCAGGGGGAAAACCGGGCAGGACATCATCGGGAGTATGGAACAGCCAGAGTGCGAGGCCTCGATACGCGCTCCAGTCGCCGTCGCGAACCCGCAGGGACGCCGTGCGGCCGTCCCCCGACGTGGACCAGACCCGAACGACGTCCAGGGCAATCGGCGCGGCCCCAGGCAGCGCGAGGTGAACCCGACCGGTCTCGGGCAGCGCGTCGGCCTCCACTTGGACGGCGGCGCCTCCCGTGGAGATGTCAAGCAATTCTCCTGCGACACCCTCGATCGTGACAGGAAGCTTGACTGTGACCCTGTGGGCGCTCCTGCGTGATGTGGCGAATTCGGCGGCTCTGATCCGGAGTGTTCCCAGCACCAGGACCGCCCCGGCCAGAATCAGCCAGACGCCGGCGGCAATCGTTGAACCCGGGCTTGTCCGCCAAGGCACCCAGCCGAAGACTCCGGCGGTCGCATAGAGAATAATCGCGGCCACAATGACGATCAGCACAATGAGGATCCGCGGGGCCCTACCGCGGAGTCGAAGTTCCGCGGCGCCTTTCGGGGTGACTTGAAACTCCAGGGACTTCCGGGAAACGAGCCACCAAAGGCAAGCCATCCCGACGGGAACCCGGAAAATCCGCAGGGCGAACGCCGTCGGCCAGTGGATCTGGTGGCGCATGAGTCTCTTTGCGCCCCAGAAACGGACCCAGAACATGGCTGCGAAGGCGAGGCTGAACTCCACCGGCCCGGCGGTGGAGGTCTGGGCGCCGGAGACCATGACGGCCGTGGGAATGATGAAGGCAATCAAAGTTGCAATGCCCTCCAGCCACCATAAGGTTCCGTTGATGTACTCGTGGAAGTTTCGCCAGGTCATCCAGCTCTTGGCAGCCCAGAGTCGCTCGTACGTCAGGATCTGCATCGCGCCCATGCCCCAGCGCCGGCGCTGCAGCAGGTACTGATCCGCGGTCGCCGGGGCCAGGCCCACAGCCAGGGTCTGGTGGTGGTAGACGGTCTTCCATCCTCGCCGGATGAGCTTGAGGGTCGTGTGCAAGTCCTCGGTGATCGTCTCGGTGGCCACCCCGCCTACCTCGCGGAGCGCCTTCATGCGCAGCAGCGAGGTTGAGCCGCACCAGAAGGGCCCTGCGCCGGGAACGTTGCGCGAAGGCATCAGGACGTTGAAGAACAAGCCCTGTTCGCCTGAGATGCCGTCGTCGTCGAAGGCTCCGGAGTTGTAGAACGCTTGAGGGCCCTGGATGAGGGCAATCTTTTCGTCGGCGAACCATCCCAGCGTGGCTGTCAGGAACGTCGGCAGCGGTACGTGGTCGCAGTCCAGTACGGCAATGATGTCTATTGCGTACTTGCCGGCCGCTTCCTCTGCGGCCATGAGCTCCAATGCGTGGTTCATGTTGCCCGCCTTGGCGTGGTCATGCTCGGTGCGGGTGACGACCCTTGCACCGAAGGATGCGCACATCTGCGCAACCCACGGGCGGCTTCCGTCATCCAGCACCCACGTTTCGTGGCTCGGCTGAAGGGCGCAGGCCGCGGCGATGGTGGGGGCAAGGACCTCAACGGGTTCGTTGTACGTGGGGATCAACACGGCGACCCTCATGCCATTGGGTGGTTCGGCAACCGGCTCCGGCGCATAACAGTCGATGTTCCACAGCGTGATGGACTTCAGGACCAGCCCCGTCAGCGGAAGGGCCTCGAACGTCACCAGCGTCCACGCAATGACAAGATCCCCGCCGCCAAGCGGCATGGTAAATGCGATCCGCCACGTCAGGTAGAGCAACAACGCTGCGATCGCAGCTATACCGCCGGTCCTGGCCATTCTGCGGGAACGCGGAGCCTCGCGCGCGGGAGAACCCAATTGCGCCGCCCAGCCGGCCAATCCCGCCGTCGAGAAGGCCCTGACCTCCGAAGGAGTGTCACGGAACTGCGGCTGTACTCCGCGGACTTCCGCGCCGACGTCTCCCCAGGCGTGTCGGCGCTGTTCAAGAGATTGCATGCGATCCCCCAGCTGGATCTGACAATGCAGCCTGTATCAAGTTAAAACAAACTGTGCGATCACTATAGCCAGTTCTCGACCGATTTTCATGGGAAAACAGGGAGTTCAGGCGGTGTTTACCAACCGCTTTGTTTCGGTTAGGGGAGGCCCTACTTTTTCGTGAGCAGGGGCAGGACATGGTCCGTCAGGAGCGGAGCCAAATCGTCCGGAAACTCAGCCGAGAGATCCAACCAGCGGATCTCTGCGATCTCGGCCGAAGGATGCGCTTCCCACGTGCCCGGTGCGGTGAAGACGGTAGCCTCGATGTCCGTGGCGGCCTCGTTGGCGGCGATGGCTAGCCAGCTCCCGAAGGGCTCCAGATCGGCCGGGTCGACGTCGATTCCGACTTCCTCGGCCAGCTCGCGGGATGCCGTCTCCGCCGCGGTTTCGCCTGGTTCGGGCTTGCCGCCGGGGTGCATGAACTTGTCCGTGCCACGCTTGCGCACGGTCAGCAGCCGTCCGGCGTCGTCGTAGACGCAGACCGCGCTGACGACTATCAGGTCCTTGGCTGGATTGTTGGTCATTGCTCTCTCCTTAGCCGGGATTCGAGCAGCAAATCCTTGGCCGGTCCGCGGACGTCCCAGGCGTAGCTGAAAGCATCCTCTCCGCCCCAGAGGTAATTGACTTTGTAGTCATCGGGATCGCACCAATGGCTGTCCTTGTTGGCGTGATCGGAGAAGCTCATGCGGTGGAACGGTTTCCCGTCCGGGAAGTAGACATCCATGGCGGCAGGAGAATCCGAGGGGCGCAGGAGGTATTCGCGGAAGGCAGGGCCCGTGTGCGTGGGCCAGGTCATGGTGCCGTCCTCGCGAAGGAGGAGTCCGCCGTCGGGGGTTCCTGAATAGCGCACGACGCCGGTGAACGTACCGCGGGTGCCCCCCGCCCGGTCCCACAGGGACCGTTCCACGGTCCAGCTGCCCAGCAGGTAGGCCCGCAGGTCTTGCGTCGGAGACGATTCGCGCAGCTGGTCTTTCAAGTGCCCTCGATTGGAATCGAACCAACGACACCGGCTTTAGGAGAGCCGTGCTCTATCCACTGAGCTACGAGGGCCTGTGCGCGTGCTGGAAGCTCCTGGGAGCCGCTGGCCGGGCACGCATACAAGCATACAAGCTGCCGGGGCAGCCCTCGAACACCGACGCAGCAACGCAGGCATGGCGACAGGGGCGGCACGGCACGTGGGTATGCTGGCGCTAGGCTGGCCCGCATGAGAGAGCAGATGACGGCGCCGGCCGCCTTCGGCGACCACCTCCCGGACCTGGGCACCATCCGCTCGAACATCGGCGGCTGGGCCCAGCTGAGCGTGGTGCAGTATTTCGTGGCCGAATCGGCGGTGATCGAAGCCTGGCGCGGTCCCGAGCCCTACGATCGCCGGATCGGTTTCATCAGCGATCTGGGCGCGCTCAGGTGCGGGATCTACGAGCACCGCTACGTCTGTTCGCCCTTGCATCTGCTCATGAATGCCTCCTTTGTGGTGCAGGGCCTCGGCATGCTTTTCGGGGCGCTGCTGCTCAGTTCGGCGCTGCTCTGCATAGCTGCCCGTCCCGGCGTGCGCATCCTGCAGGGTGCTGCCTACCGCAAGGCGTGGCCCGCCGCCGTCGCGGTCCGGGTCCTGGCGGGTATCTCCGGGCTGGGAACTGTGGTTGTTGGCTTTGTGCCGGAAGACCTAGGATCTCCCTTCCACCTTGTGGGCGCCCTCATGTTCTTCATCGGTGGAGCATTCGCGCTGTTGCTCCTCGGGCTTCTCTGGCTGCCTCATACGTCCATGAGCTGGTTCATCATGGCGTGCGGGACGTTGACGCTGGGCGCCCTCGTGGCCGGTGGCCTGACGAGGATGGAAGTCCCCGAGCCTGGAACCTTGGAACGCGTGATGGCCTATCCGGTCACGATCGGATTTTCCGCCGCCGGGCTAGTGGTGGCGCAAAGGGTCCGGGAAGTACGGCGAACGGCGGCGCGGCTTGCAAAACGCTGAGTTTTCGAGGGTAGCTTCATGTCAGCGGGCGGGCAATCTTTGCACTATCATGAGTGCACTCACCGGAATGGCGCCGGGCTGAGGGTTCCACGCAGTCTTGGCGCAGACTAGATTGATCGACACGGCAGAACATAGGACCCATGACTCATCAGCTTGTTCTGCGTCGTCCGGGACACGCAGGCGATATATTCCCGATAAGGGCAGCTTCCGAGCTCTCGGGTGGCGCCCTTATGAACCCCTACGGGCCGATCGCCCGACGGCGGCAGGCCACGCCGCGATGAGCGCCCAGACCCTGCCCGCCTGGGATTCCCGGCTTCCCGATGACGCCTTGGAGGCTTCATCCGAAGACGTGCCGGCCCCTGCCGATCAGATCACCGTTGACTTGGCTGAGGACGGGATTGTCGAAGTCACCCTGCCGCCGAACACGGTAGTGCGCTCGCCGGAAGCGCGGGCGGCCGCGGCGGCCGTTCGCATGTTCGCGGACGGACGAAGGCTTCCGCTCCTGCTCAGGGTGACCGGAGTACTGTCCGTCACCGATGACGCGCGCCTGACGTACTCGAATTCCGTGGTCGTTTCAGCGTGTGCCCTCTTGGGGGAGAGCCCTGTGGACCGGGTGATCGCGCATTTTCTCCTGCGCGCGAAGCCGGGCTCCCTTCCGGGGCGGTTCTTCACTTCCGAGGCGGAAGCCCGTGATTGGTTGAGAGAGCACCACCGTGAATCGTGAGCCTCAGGACCCTCGGCTCCTTGCCCTTGTTGAAGGGGTGGTCCGGATTGCGGACGGCGACCTCAGCACGAGGATCCCGGTTTCCGGCCCGCGGGACGAAGTGGCTGCTGTCATTACCGGGATCAACCTCATGGCGGACGATCTGCAAGCCATCTACCAGGAGCTCGAGGAACGGGTCGAGAGCCGAACTGCCATGCTGCGTGAGGCCCAGATCGAACTCGAACGGATGGCGCTCACTGATCCGCTGACCCAGTTGGCAAACCGCACGGCGCTCGAAAGGGCGCTGAATCATGAACTCGTCGAATCCGAACGGGGCGAGCTCCCACCCGCATTGCTCGTGTTGGACTTGAACTCATTCAAGGGGATCAACGACACGTTGGGGCACGGCGCAGGGGACACCGTCTTGAAGGTCACTGCCAGGCGCCTGCTCGCCGCGGTCCGCGACACTGACATGGTGGCCAGGCTCGGCGGGGACGAATTTGCCGTCATGCTGCCCAAATCCAATGCGGCTCACGCGCGGGGCGTTGCCAAGCGGATCCTCCGGGCCGTCGGTGAGAGCATCGACATCGGCGAAGTCCGGATCATCTGCGGAACCAGCATCGGGCTCCGGGTTGCCGAGCCAGGACAGTCCGTGGACGACCTCGTGATGGAAGCCGATACGGCCATGTATGCGGCCAAGGCCGAGCCGGGGAGCAGCGTCAGGGTTTTCGAGCCCGCCCTGTTGTACGCGCGCCGACTCCAAGGACTCATGATCTCCGAGCTGCGTGAAGCCATCCGGACAGATCAGCTGGTCCTCCACTTCCAGCCTGTTGTCGAGTTGGCCTCGGGCCGGATTGAAGGCGCTGAAGCGCTGGTGCGGTGGAACCACCCTGACAGGGGATTGTTGATGCCGGATGCATTCATCCCCCTGGCCGAGGAAACCGGAATCATCATCGATCTCGGCTATTGGGTTCTTCGGCGGGCGATGCAGCAATTGCGTGAGTGGCAGGACGGCCCAGGCGTGGACGAAGACTTCAGCATGCGCGTCAATATTTCGACAACGGAACTGCAAAGCCTGGAATTGATCGAGCATGTGCGCGAAGTGCTCGCCGAAACCGGAGTAGAGGCTTCCAAGCTGGTCATCGAGCTGACGGAGTCAATGGCGGTGAACGGCAGCGACATCGACAAATACTCTCTGACCGGCCTCAGGCGTCTGGGTATCCGCTTGGAAATCGACGATTTCGGCACTGGATATTCGTCCATCAGCTACCTGCGCAACCTTCCCGTCAACGTGGTCAAGATCGACCGCTCGCTCATCCAAGGCCTGGGCGCGGACGACAAGGAACGGGATTTTGTGGCGGCTGTTCTCCAGCTCATTCATGCATGCGGAATGCAGGCCGTTGCCGAGGGCATCGAAACAGCGGAGCAGGCGGCTGAGCTCGCCCGACTGGGCTGCGCCAGTGGCCAGGGGTATTACTTTGGCCGGCCCATGGCAGCGGAAAAATTCGTGGAACTGCTGCGCGCCACCTGAGCGTGCCTCGTCCGGTAAGGGAAGGGCAGGCAACGGAAAGGCACCGGACCTCAGGTCCGGTGCCTTTCAGAAGTAGCTAGTTGGAGGGTGTGGAGTTGGTGGTGGCGTTGGGCCACCAGCCGATGGCCTGAGGTGAACCCTGGGTGGTGGCGTTGGGCCACCAGCCAATGGCCTCAGGTGAACCCTGGGTGGTGGCGTTGGGCCACCAGCCAATGGCCTGGGCCGAATCCTGAGCAAAGTTCGGCCACCAGCCAATGGCTATGGACGAATCCTGCGAGGGGCTCTGGCTGCTGGCGGACACTGCTGCCGAGCCGGTAATTCCTGCGAGCAAGATTGCTGCTGCCGCGAGGAGGGCGGCGAGAGTTCTTTTCATGCGAAAGCTCCTGGTGGTGTGTGACTGATGCGACTGGAGTGAACGAAGTGAAGCATGCTCATTATAAGAGTAACGACACGCCGTGTCATCAATCCTTTGTCCACATCTCCCAAAATCGTGCTATTCGTCCGCCCGCACCTTTGACGCGGTTCCCGGAGACATAATGGAGCCATGGGAGAAAAGAAGGTTGCGCCGTCATACGCCTCCGCGGAGCTGCAGGCGAGAGGGCACCGGGCTAGCCACGACTTCGCCAAGGCTGCCGATGGTGCGCGCTCGGCTGCTGATATTGCCCTTGATGAGGGCGATTCCGCCGGATGGTGGAACATGACTTTCCTTCAAGCAGAGAACCTTCTCGACGCAGGTGATTTCGCTGCGAGCACCGCGCTGGCAAGATCCCTCTCCGAGGCATCGTTGGCTGTGGCTTCACCCCAACACCGGGCCCGGGCACTGATCCTGATGGCGAACTCCCTGCGGGGTGAGGGGCTCCTGGAGATGGCCACCTCGGCTGCGGCGTCGGCAGTCGGCTTGGTCGACGACGACGCAGACATGGAAATCGATGTCCATGCACGGCAGGCATTGATCGCGGCGTTCGGCGAATCCGGAAAACTTGAGGAGGCATGGGAGGAATGCCTGTCCCTCTCGGAAAGAATCTCCGATGAAATGGATGACCAGTTGGCGGGCAAGGCGTACTGGGTCATCGGCAATGTGGCCTTCCTTTGCGACAAGGTCGACGAGGGGCTCCACTATCATGAGCTGGCCGCGGAGACCTTCTCGCCTTCGCGGAACCTTGATGTCTGGGCCAAATTCAACAAGGCATCGGCAGCGATGAGGCTGGCCGCGGAAGTGGCAGATGCCGCCACCCTGCGGTGCATAGAACGTGCCGAACTCGCCACGGATGTCGTCGGGGGCAGCGAAGAGGAAATTCTCCTGCTTCGCCTCAACCGCGCGCATTGGAACTATCTGGCGGGAGACGCCCCGGCGGCACTTGAGCTGCTGGAGGAAATCAGCCGCAGCGCCGGCCAGTTGCCTTCGCAGATCGCGGGAGAAATATTTCTTTTGATGGCGCGCGCCCAAGCCGATACCGGGAGCCCGCAGGCGGCGAAGGAAAGCCTGATCGAGGCGGCGGACCGCTTCGACAAAGCCGGCGCCCACCAGCGGGCCCTCCAAGCCCGGGAGATGCTCGCGCCGGGGGCCGATACGGAATAGGGCGTGGGGGCGCTGGCCCTCTTAGGCGCTCTAGTTAGGCGCTCTTCTTGGAACGCCGCCCCAGGAACACTGCCGCGCCGCCAGCTAACAGGCTCAGCAGGAACAGCACCCAGCCCGCAACGGTGAGCGTGGAAGCCAAAGCCACCTGGCCGGCGTCGGGCGTTGCGGATCCCAGCGCAGCGTCAACCGCCACGTTGCTCCACAAGCGGACCACCGCGAACAGCAGGGGAGCAGCCCACAAGGCCCAGCGCAGTGCCTTTCCGGCCACGTTGGTGCCGATCAGCAGAAGCCAGGTGAAGCCGAAGATCAACGGAAACAAGGTTCCGGCGGTCTTGTGGATGTAGCTGAGCTGTCCGCGGGCGTCGTCCGTCATGGCGCCGCGCAATTGATGGACGTAGTCGGTGGAGAACCCGCCGATGAGGGAATCGGGCATGGCCATGCCGCCGGACAACTGGGTCATCTGGTTCAGCGTCAGCAGGTGCACGTACCAGAACAGGAAAAGGCTGGCCACCACCCCGGCAATCACTATGAGGCGGCCGTTGTTCTGCGCCTTCTCGGGGGTCCTCTGGGTGGTGGGATTGATCACCGACGGCAAGTGGTGCTGGGGGACGGCGGCATTGGCGCCATGCTTCTTGATGCGTTGGGCTGGGGTCTTGGCCATGTCATTCATTATCCCGCCACATAAGCTGGACCTATGACCACTGGCAGGCACTCCGCCACAGAACTTGATCCTTCGCTCGACGACTACGAACTCGCTGCGGCCCTGGTCCGCGAAGCCGGGCAGCTTGCCCTCCTGATGCGGATGGGCGGCTTGCAGGGAGAACGGAAGACCTCGGTTTCGGACGTGGTGACCGCCGCTGACCATGCGGCTGAAGCCTACGTCCTCGAGCAACTGCGCCGTTGCCGCCCGGACGACGGAATCCTGGGTGAAGAAGGAAGCTCGGTGGCAGGAAGCAGTGGCCGTACCTGGGTGATCGACCCCGTGGACGGTACCTACAATTTCCTGCATGGCTCCACGTATTGGTGCTCTGCGATCGCCTTGAAGCACGAGGGCACGGCATCACCCGGGGCCGCTTCGGATGCCGACGTCGTTCTCGGGGCGATCTATCAGCCGGAGCTGGACAAGCTCTGGACCGGCGGCGAAGGCCGCCCCGCGACCCTCAACGACGAACGGATCCCGGGACCGTCGGGGGCAGCACTCGGCCAACTCGGTGCCGCGACCTACATCCACCCCACTTGGCTTGCCGATCCCCGCGCTGCCATGCCCTGGCACGCGGCAGCGGTCTCCGCAGCGTCCCTGCGGATGTTCGGTTCAGGCTCCTGCGATCTCGGCCGGGTGGCCGACGGCGAACTGGGCTGCTGGTTCCAACACAGCTGCCCGGAGTGGGACTGGCTCCCCGGCAAAGCGATCGTCCGCGCGGCCGGCGGAGACACCGACGTCGTACGCGTCAACGGCCTGGACTGGTTCCTTGCGGGAGGCCCGACGGCGGTCCGCGAGTTGCGCGCGGCACTCACCTCGGTTCCGCAGTTCGCCTGAGCATGCTCTCTCCTTGGTGCCAGGGGTGGACATAGCGCTGTTATGTCCAGTGGTTCAAGGGGAGAGAGGGCATGTCCCTTGGAGGTGGTGCGGAGTTCGGGGTGCCGTGGTTATTCAACGCTGCGGTTCCGGTGAGCATGCGCTCTCCCTGGCTTGATGGGTGGACATAGTGCTGCGGTTCCGCTGAGCATACGCCCTCCTTGGTTTGAGGGGTGGACATAGTGCTGTTATGTCCAGTGGTTCAAGGAGAGAGGGGGCATGTCCCTTGGTGGTGGTGCGGAGTTTGGGGTGCCGTGGTCATTCAATGCTGCGGTTCCGGTGAGCATGCGCTCTCCCTGGCTTGATGGGTGGACATAGTGCTGCGGTTCGGGTGAGCATGCGCTGTCCCTGGTTTGAGGGGTGGACATAGTGCTGTTATGTCCAGTGGTTCAAGCAAAGAGGGGGCATGTCCACCGGAGGGGATTGACCCTATTGGGGAGTACCCCCCGCAGGAGGCTGGGCAGTTGCTAATCTCCGGACGGCAGCTCAAGCCCAGGGGGAACATTTGGATAACCGCACCGTCCTGCTCGTTTACGGCACCCGTCCGGAGGCCATCAAGATGGCGCCGCTGGTCCATGCATTGCGTGCAACCGGCCGTTACAAGGCGCCGGTAGCGGTGACCGGGCAGCACCGGGAAATGCTGGACCAGGTCAACGAGCTCTTCGGCGTCCACCTGGAGCATGACCTGAACAAAGCCCCGCCAGACCCTTGCCGGGATCACGGAAAAGGCACTGCGTGGAGTCACGGAAGTCCTCCGCGAGGTCAGGCCGGACGCGGTAGTGGTCCAGGGTGACACCACCACCGCCATGGCCGCTGGGCTGGCAGCGTTCTACCAGGGAATTCCCGTGGTCCACCTTGAGGCCGGCCTGCGCAGCGGTAACCTGAACTCACCATTTCCAGAGGAAGCGAACCGCCGCTTGCTCGGGCAAATCACCACGCTGCATCTCGCGCCAACGTCCATAGGCAGGGACAATTTGCTGTCCGAGGGCATTCCGGCGGAGCACATCGCGGTCACCGGAAACACCGTCATCGACGCGCTGCTGGGGAGTGTCAAACGGGACGTTGAGTTTGCCGAACCCGCACTCCGGGCCATCACGGATTCAGGCCGCAGAATCCTGTTGGTGACTCTCCACCGCCGCGAAAACCTGGGCCAGGCCATGGCGGGCGTGGGCAGGGCGCTCGCGCGCATCGCGGCCCGGTGCCCGGACGTGGAAATAGTCCTTCCCCTGCACCGGAATCCAGCCGTGCGGGCAGCGGTCCTGCCTGAAATCGATCGCGTCCCGAACATCACCGTCACGGAACCCCTCGGCTACCTGCAATTCACCAAACTCCTGAGCCTGTGCCACGTGGTCCTCACGGACTCGGGCGGGGTCCAGGAGGAGGCGCCGGCCCTCGGGAAGCCCGTCCTGGTAATGCGTGAGAACACCGAACGCCCCGAAGCCGTGGCGGCAGGCACGGCCCGGCTCGTCGGGACGGAAGAGCAAACCATCGTGGACGCCGTCGACGCTTTGATGCGGGACGACGCGCTGTATTCGGCGATGGCCACGGCAGTGAACCCTTACGGCGACGGCGGCGCGGCCGCCCGTGCCGTGGCGGCCATCGACTCCATGTTGGGACTGGGTCAGCGACGCCCGGACTTCGTCGCTTAACCCATTCGGGTACCCTCGGGAAGCGCTCGCCGCGGGCCTTGTTTACTTTCTCCACGGGGGGACGTGTGTCCTCCAAGGTTTCAGTTGCAGCGCGCCCGGCGTGATTGCAACTCTCACGAGGGGGCAATACTTGAAAACGAGACACAGGACATGGTCCGCAGCGGTGGGTGTCAGCGCCGTCGTAGCGCTGGGTTTCGGCCTGGTTACGGCACCAGCAGCCACGGCCGGACCCGTTGACGTTATTTCCTCGGGCAGCGGACAGATCATTGACGGCAGTGTCCTTGCGATGCCGAACTTTGCGGGTGTGGCATCCAACGGCGCGGCAACAGCCCAACAGATCGGCACACCGCCATCCGGCCCGGCGGTCATCGAAAACAGCACTCCGCTCGATCTTTCCGCCGCCTTCGGCGTTGTGAACGTCGGTGCGGGAAACATTCCGTTGCTGGGCAACAACGGAATCATCCAACTGGGCGCCGTCAGCCAGTATGGCAAGGCCGTCAATGACGGATCCTCCGCGGCGTTCTCCGGTACGGTCTCCGGAGCGCCGGGCCTCGTCACCCTGCCCGGCGGCCTGCCGACGTCGGGAAGCCCCGGCATCCCGGCGGCTGAGATCAAGGCGGGCACCGCCAACATCCTTGGTGGCGCCGATCTCGTGAACCTGGATCTGAAGATCACCACGCTGGCCGCCGCCGCCAAACAGGACCAGGGGGCAGCTCCCGCCGGCGCCTATTCCCTTGCGGGCGTATCGGCTGATCTTGGCGGAACGGTCATTGGCGGAGTTGCCGGCACTGTTGGCGCCGCCATCAACACCGCCAACCTTGTCCTGGGTCCCTTGGGCGTCACTGTGGCGAATCCTGTTGCAGCTGGGACGATCTCCCTCACGGAGGCAGATCTCCTGGCCGTTGCCGGTGTGCCGAGCCTGAACGCCTTGCCCCCTGGCACGGACCTCGTTTCGTTCCTGCCGCAGGCTGTTGCCGCCAAGATCACCAGCGTGGTCAACTCCACGCTGGCGAGCGCGACCGCCGCAGTCAACGCGCTCGGACCGATTGCGCAGATCACTGCGACCCCCGCGCTGGCCGTCCTGACCACAGCCCTGAACGGCGTCGTGTCGGGAATGTCCTCGACCATCGTGACCCCGTTGTCCAACGCCCTCACCGCGCTGGTCTCGGCCAAGGTCAACGTACAGCAGACAAACGGCGGCATCTTCACCGAGCGTGCGCTCCAAGTGGGCATAGCCGGCGGCAGCATCGCCACCGTCAATCTGGCCAACGCCTCCGTCGGTCCGAACCTGCTTGCCGCGGCAATCCCGCTGGTCAACAAGGACAGCTTGGCTATCGGGGGCGCAGTGGGATTGCTTGCGCTTGTTGGCTGGTTGTTCTTCCGCGCACGCCGTCGGACCGCGATTGTGGCCGTCTGATGGCGCCTGCCCGCTAGAGAAGAACGACGGAAGGAACAGTCAGCATGTACGGAAATAGTGCGACGACAGGGGGAGCGGTGGCGGGCGGCGGAACGCTCGCTGTTACCGGAGCACCGGCCCTTGGCTGGGTCATCCTTCTGGCCATTGCGTTGTTGATCGCCGGGTTCGTGGTCCTGCGCAACAGCAGGCTCAAGACCGCGAAGCGGGCTGCAGGCCGCAAGGATTTCTGACTGCGTCATCCCGCGGGGCGGCCCTACCTCAGGGGGCCGCCCTGCTTCAACTTTTCTTGAAACGGCCGTAAACAGCCTCAAAGCACTATCGGGGAGACATGTCAGTACTCGAGTCCGCGCAAGCTCTGGCATTCGTGCTGTTGGTGGTGTTCCTGGCGTACATCAGCGTGATCCTGGTTCCGTTCCTGCGCAGGACACCCGATCCGGAGGGAACACCTGGGGGCTTCATGTGGCACGTGTTCATACCGTGCCGCGACGAGGAAACAGTAATCGGGAATACCCTGGCGAAGCTGCGGGGACAATTTCCCGAAGCTCATGTCTGGGTTGTGGACGATGCCAGCGAAGACGCCACGGCCCACATCGTGCAGAGCGCATCCATGACCGACCCCTTGGTTCACCTTGTGCGCCGGTTTCTCCCGGACGCCCGTTCAGGAAAGGGCGACGCGCTGAACGCGGCGTACCGGGCCTTGGACGATTGGCTGCCTTCCGGCGCCGATCGCGAAACAGTGATCGTCATGGTGCTCGACGCCGATGGGCTTATGTCCGAAAACGCGTTCCGGCAGGCCGCCGGACCACTTGCCTTCGGGGATCCTGAGGTGGGAGCCGCGCAGACCGCTGTGTGGATGTCCAACGTGGATGACCCGGCATTGAAGACCGCTACTGGATTCGGACGCGTGAGGCAGGGCTTCGCCCGGTACCTCATCCTCATGCAGGACATGGAGTTCCGCACCACCATCGCCGCCATGCAGTCGCTCCGCCGCCACACCCTGACTGTTGGCTTGGGCGGCAACGGGCAGTTCACCCGGCTCTCCGCCCTCGACGCGATTGCCAGGACCTCCGGGCAACCATGGCATGGAGCCCTCCTGGAGGATTACGAGCTTGCGATCCACGTGATGCTGAGCGGCTACAAGACCGTATACATGCATGACGCCCACGTTTCGCAGGAGGCACTTCCGGGGCTTCGCCGACTGCTGACCCAGAGGACCCGCTGGTGCCACGGCGGAATGCAATGCAGCAGCTATCTGGGCCGAATATTCGAGTCTCCGTACTTCAGCAACATCGGGGCCATCGAATGCAGCTATTTCCTGGTCCAACCGTTCATCCAGATCCTCGGCCTCGTCTTGTGGCCCACGCTGTTCATCACGATGGTGGCCCAGGGCTCCCTGACAATGGGCGGATTCCAGGCCTGGCTGGCAGCGTCCTGGTTCATCGTCCCGCTCATCTTCGTCACGGGCATCGCCCCATTCGCCTTGTGGGGTCCCGTCTACCGCAAGCAGGCAGCCCCGGACAAGAGCCGCTTGGTAGGAGTCCTATGGGGAGTCGGCTACTGGCTCTACATGTACCAGAACTACGTGTCCGTGTTGAGGGCAACATACCGCTTGGTCACAGGACGCCACGGCTGGGCGAAAACCCGGCGCAACAACGAGAACGACGCCCAGCTGTTAGCGAAGGAATCCTAATGCCCACGAGGGTCGAATACTCCGCAGGGCCGCAAGGTCCTCGCGCCGCAAGGCTCCGCTCGAGCCAGGGCGGGGTTCTCCCCGGCCTGGCATGTTTGGCGGCGGCTACCCTGGCCATGCTGCACCAGGAAAGCATCCGCAGTTCCGAGGCCTGGGCCATGGCCTGGGTGTTCGACCGGATGCTCGGAGGCTCGGCCTACAGCGTCCGTGACGTCATCTTCCACAACATCGGCGGTGGGCAACCCTTCGGCCTGATGGTGACCGGATTGTGCTCCAGCGCGGTACTGATCGCCCCCATCCTGGCCTTGTCCGGGGTTTTGTTCCTCATGGGCCGCATCGCTGTGCCACGGTTGGCCCGCGCCGCCGCTTTGGCTTTGCTGATTGTCATTGTCAGCAACGGCTTGAGGTTCTTCATGATTGCGGGCGCGCAGCAGGCATGGGGCGAGCAGGGTTTCAGCCTCATGCACCATTTCCTCGGTTCTTTTGTAGTGATCACCGGTTTTGTGGCGGCCATCATTGTCCTGGTCCGTGCGGGCAAGACCGACCGGGGGCGGCGTGCCGCATAGCTTGGCGAAACGCGCTGGGTCGGGGGCTGCGGCGTTGATCATCGCAGGGGTCCTGAGTGGATGCAACCAAACCCTTCCCGGAGCGCCCACCGGCAACCCGACAGTGGGCGAGTGCCATTTGATTGTCTCCCCGGAACAATTCGGCGCCGTCAGCGAACCGGGCCCGCCGGTTGCCTGCGCTGAGCCGCACACAGCCCAGACCTACAAGGTCACGCAGGTTCCTGCTCCTTTGTCTGGGCAGGGAACAAGGCCGGGACAACAGGAGCTCAAAGCCCTCACCGCGCGCTTGTGCGATGTCACCTCGCTCCGGAGGTATCTCGGCGCCGGAGAGCGGGACGGTACAACCGGGCTGGCTATCGCCGGGTACGCTCCAAGCCGGGCCGACTGGGAACGCGGCGCCCGGGCCCTACGTTGCGATGTGCTCCTGGCCGCGGACGACGGCACTCCCCGGACCACCACTTTGGATTTCAAGGACGTGCTGGCGGGCCCTGATGCGGCTGCCTTGCGGCTCTGCTACCGACAGGAACTCGCGGACGGCCGGTTCAGCGACGCCGGCGTCGACGTTCCCTGTACCGAGCCCCACACCGCGGAGGACATCAGCGCGTGGTTCAACCTGGAGAGCAGCGTGGCCACTCCCGCGGCGCGAACCGCGCGCTGCCTGCCCTATGCCTTGCAGTTCCTCGGCGTTGACGCCCTCCCGGCCGGGATCACGCAGCGTCCGATCATCCGGACGGTGAACGGCGCGCACACGGTGCGGTGCGCCGTCGCCCCCTTGCAGTCCAATGTCTTGCCGTCCAATGTCTTGCCGTCCAATGTGCAGTCCAGTCCAGGCACCTTCACAGGTACGCTCGCGCCGGCGCGAGGGCAGAAGCGTGATTGACGCACGGCCGGATGTCCCGGAATCCGAGCGGTCCACGGGATTCGCCCCGGAACCCCTCCGCCGGAAAAGCGGGACCGCGGGCCCGCTGCGCTCGGCGGCCGCCTACCTGGCAAGGACGTTCGGGCCGGGCGAGGTGGGGCCGGGCGCGCCGCGGCCACCCCGCCTGCGCGGCATTGCCGTGTTGTCCGGCACTCTTGCCTCGCTCGTCATGATCTTCCGCTTGTTCGTGCCCCAAACCGTGGGCATGGCCGAGCAAGGGGCCGGTCACCAACTGCTTTGTTCGCTGGGCATCCGGAACCTCAGACCGTGGGGCGATACGGACTTCACGAATTTCGTCCATCCGAGCTGGGTGCCGCACCAGTACTACGGTGAGGCCTGCGGCTTCACTGGATCCGGAGAGCCCGTCTATTCCTCACAATTACTGCTCTTGTGGCTGGGCAAATGGCTCACGCCGGTCCTTGCTTGGGGATCTGGCCTGGATACCCGTGCGGTGGGGATGGTTTGCTGTGTTGTCTTCGGCGCCCTCATCGCCGGACTCGTGGCGGCGTTGCCGGGCCGGACACCGTTCCGGGTACTGATCGCCGCGCTCGTCACGCTGGTCACGGCGGACGGGGTTTTTGCGGACTTCTTCGTGTCGCCCTACAGCGAGCCCGCTGCCTTCCTGGGCGTTCTTGCCTTGGCGGTGGCGTTGCTTCGCTACTGGAACGGCGGAAGGCCGCGCTGGGCATCGCTGTTGCTGGTGGTCCTCGCAGCCGCGTTCACGGTCACAGCCATGCCGCAGATGTTGTCCTGGTTGCCGGTGGTTGCCCTGGCGCTCCTGTGGTTGCCTTCGGGCGCCCGACGGCGGGCGAGCTCCGCGCTTCGTCGGCGCCAGGCGTTCGTGATGCCCGCGGCAGCCGTGGCCGCCATTGCGGGGGTTGCCGTGGCATTCATCGCGGTAGAGCCGAAGCGCGCTACGGAAGTGAATCTCTACAACACCGTCTTCGCGTCGATCCTGCCCAGCAGCCCGGATCCCGTCACGGATTTGACGTGGCTGGGGCTGGACCGGAGTTTCGTGACGGCCTCGGGAAGCACCATGGACTCCATCAATTCGGCGGTGTACAACCCGCATTACCCGCAGTTTGGGGAACAGATCAACCGCGGCAGGATCGCCGCGTTCTTTGCCACCCATCCGGAACGCCTGATCGGCATGGGGGAGCGGGGGATCAGCGCCCTGCTCACGCCCGAACTCAGTGACGCGGGATCGTACATGGCGGATTCGGGCCAAGGTCCCGCCGCCAAGGAACGCCGGCTGCCTGTGGTCCTGGGCCTGTACACGGCGACGAAAGCGGCTCCGGTTGCGTTGCCTGGCCTCCACCTGTTGACGCTTCTCTTGGGCTTCGCCGTGGCCGCGCGAAGGAAGTCCGGAATAGGACGCCTTGCCGTGGTGATGGTCCTTGGCTGCTGGGCGCAGTTCTGGTTTGTCCTCATTTTGGAGGGGCAGCCGGACATCCACCGCCAGATGATTGTGGCCGGGTTCATGTCCGCGTTGTGCGTTCCGCTCTTGGTGGCTTTGGTGAGCATTCTTGCGTCGAAATCGACCCGGCCGCACACATAGCCGCACGTCGTTTAGCCCAGCCAGCCGTCTTTTCGAAGTTGTTCCTGGAAGCTGATGATGTTTCCCACGTTGAAGCCCGCGGCCGCGTAGCGTTGCCGGACCCTGTACAGGTGGGACTTGACTGTCTGCTCGCTGATCGCCAAAAGGTCCGCCACCTCCCTGATGCTTCGAGGCATGGGTCCAAGGTACAGCTCCACCAGCCGCCGTTCCCTGACTGACAACCCGACCCTGGTGCTGGCTGTTGACTCAAGCATGCCCGTGATCTCCGGATGAAGGTATCGCCGGCCGGATGCCGCAGCGCGGATCGCGGCCGCGGTATGGCCAGGATCGGCGGACTTGGGCACAACAGCCAGCGCGCCGGCGTCGAGGGCTGAGTTGATGACCATCACAGGCTGCTGGTCCGCCAGAAGGACCACCTGCATCCCCGACTCCCGCAGCGAGGAGACGATACCGGCAAGATTCGCAGCTTCGCTTCCGTGAAGTTCGCCGACGACGGCGACATCGGCCTTGGCGGCCGCGTCACCTTGGGGTATGCCGTCGTGAGACCAGGAAGAGGTACCAGCCAGGACACGGATTTCCGGAGCATTCATGAGAAGCCACTGCGACAACGAGTCGATCAAGAGCTGGTGCCGGTCGATGAGCAGGACGGAGGTCAACGTCGCCACCCCACTGTGTCAACCACGATGCTGCAGCCTTCCCGGTCATTGCTCGCGTTGGCGCGGCCCAGCGAATCCAGCTCGGTCCACAACAGGGGTGAGAGCTGTTTCTTGCGGACTCCGCCAATGCGCCACGTCAGGCGTGCACCGTTCTGACCGGACTTCTGGGCAAAGAAGTGGATGCGGTGTGCCTCCCTTGGCCGTGGAGCGGCGCCGCCGCGGTGCGTGCCCCGCAACGTAGCGCCCGCTGCCATCAGCATGGTGGCAGCCAGGATGGCCGGGCGTGAGCTCTCCGGCAGCTCTTCCACCACGTCAGTGGGCTGGGCAATAAGGACAGTGCCTGCCAGGCCCTCCAGTTCCAATGCCTCTGCGAGCCAATTGTCGGACCCTTCCTCGAGCAACAACTGCCGCAAGTGACCCGCAAGCTCCCTCGCTTCCCGGGCCACCGCGGGGTCCAAAGGCACGGACGGTGCCTGCGCCACCTTGGCAAACAATTCTTCGATCCGGGTCTTGGTGATCGCGAGCTCAAGCTCCCGGGCCGACGTTTTGGCGTCGATGGCCCGCGTCAGGGCGTCGAGCCGTCCGCTCAGGCCGCGCGCCCCTTTCCGCTGGATGGCGTCCCTGCGCAGCAGCACGCTCACCGTTCCGACCACACCGGGCAGGAGCGAAAGGAAGAAGATGTTCGACGGCGCCCGCGGGTCGGCTCCGGGAGTGACGGCATAGACGGCTGTGTCGATCGCAGCGGTCGCGACCGTAAGGGTGAGGAATCCACGAAGATTCCATCGGTGGGACACCAGGAGGACCGCGACGGCGGGGAACAGGGCATCCGCTCCGATCAGCGCGAGCCCCGGTTCCCGCACGGTAGCCAATGCCGAGCAGCCAGCGGAAGCAACGGCCAGGACCAGCCACGTGGCACGCAGATTGGCCAGCCGGCCCCGTGGGGTAAGGGCATCGGAGGCCTGGACGGCGACGAGCAGTCCCAACAAGTCGAGGCCGGTAGCCAGGAAGTGCCATGGGGCAGCGCCCGTCTTGCTGCCTGCTTCAAAAGCGAGGTAGGAATTGAGGATCCACAGCACGACGCAGGCCGTCGCCAAAATTCCACGGGACACGAAAAGGGGTCCCTCCACGCTGGTCCGGGACATAGCCGCCATCGTCATGCGGCCACCGCTTGGAGCAGGATCGTCGTGCCGCGTCCAGGCCCGGAAAAGACTTGCGCTTGTCCACCGGCATCTCGCATCCGGGCAAGTACGGATTCCTTGACGCCCAGCCTGTCGGCGGGGAGTTTCGAAGGGTCGAATCCACAACCGGAATCGCTGACCACCACTGATACGTGGTCCGAGGTCCTGGATAGAAGGACATCCACATGTCCTGCGCCGGCGTGCCTGTCGGCGTTCAGGATGCATTCATCCACCGCCGCCAGCAAGGCAGCCTGGACAGGTTCGGTCAGCGGTCCGGTCATCCCGTGGATCTCCACGCTGAAGCCATCCCGTGCCCGCTTCTCGGCGATCCGGCGCAGCCGGTCGGCGAGGCCGCCGGGTTCCGGTGTCTCGGGGGATGTCGAAGTGCCGAAGTCGACGCCGGTCCATCCGGGCAGCGCGGGTCGCGGCCGGGCCGTCGTTCCCGGGGAGGTGCCGGCGTCGAGCATTTCTCCCAGTTCCTTCGACGACAGACCGGCGCCTTGGCGGCCGATCACGGTGAGGGTGCGCAGGGCGGTGTCGTGCAAATGCCTCGTGTTCCACGCCACGGAGCTGCGCCGGTTCTGAGCCACGATGTGTGCTGCCACGGACTCCTGGCGCACGGCGAAATCTCCCCAATACAGGGCCAAGGCTCTCGGTCCGCCAAGCCGCATCGCCAACGTGATAATCCAGGTCGCCGTCAGTATGAAAGCGCTCGCGGGACGGACGCCCACAGCCGAGGCGGAGATCACCGTGTACCCCAGGACAAGAAGGAACGCCATGAATGTGAACAGGATCGAGCGCCAGGTTTTGCGCATCGAGAGGACGAGGACGGAACTTGCCGAAAGGACCAGGGCGTAAGGGAGGAAAACTGGATCGAACTCGTCGCGTTGTTCGGAGCCCAACAGTTCCGCGAGCAGGATCAGCCCTAGCAGAACCGCCAGCCGCTGCGGCCACGCATCCGTGTGGAGCATCAGGGCGAAACAGGCGAGGACCGCGGCAAGGACAAGGTACGCGGCCACGAACTCCCACGGCTCGAGCCGCTTGGCCCCAGCAAGGAAGAAGCTTGAGGCAATGGTGATGCACAATCCCAGGAGGGTTCCGTATTTCGACACCACACCGGGGCGGTGCGTCGTCCAAACCCCTCGTTTTCTCCGCATGCCGTTCCTTCGGATGTGCCCGGCGAGCCAGCGAACTTGTAGCTCCTAAGAAGCATAATTGGGAGAGCACTTCGCAGCCCCGGTATTTCCCGTCTGGGCCGGTATTTGACGGACACCGCGGAAGATCATGCGGGTCCTCCGGTGTCAGGGCCACCGCCTAGACTGGTAAACACCATGGATATGTTGTTTGACCCGTACGCGGATGGCCCCTTCAAAGCTGCAAGCCGAGCTGCCACCAAGGCCGCTCCGGCCATGCTTTCACGCGCCGGAAGCGGCCCTGCGTCCGGCGGCTCTGTGCCCGGCAGCTCGACGCCCGGCGGCCCTGTGCCCGGCGGCTCTGTGCCCGGTGGCTCTGTGCCCCACCCGGGCTTGCCGTCCGCGGAGGCATTGCTCGAAGGATTGAACCCCCAGCAGGAGGAAGCCGTCAAGCATGCCGGCAGCCCCTTGCTGATCGTGGCCGGAGCGGGTTCGGGCAAAACCCGCGTGCTGTCAAACCGCATTGCGTACCTGATCGCCACCAGACGGGCCCGCCACGGCGAGATCTTAGCCATCACCTTCACCAACAAGGCGGCCGCGGAAATGCGCGAACGCATCGAGGCCCTGGTGGGTGCCCGCGCCAAGGCCATGTGGATCTCCACGTTCCACTCCTCCTGCGTGCGCATCCTGCGGCGCGAAGCCGCCAACGTGGGGCTGAAATCCAACTTCTCCATCTACGACTCCGCAGACTCCCTGCGGCTCATCACGCTCGTAGCGAAGAACCTGGACCTCGACCCCAAGAAGTTCGCCCCCAAAGCCATCCAGCACAAGATCTCGGCCCTCAAGAACGAGCTCATTGACGACGACGAGTTCGCGTCGAGCGCCAATTACAACGAACCCTTCGAACAAGCCGTGGCCGAGGTCTTCAAGGGCTACACCCAGCGCTTGCGCCAGGCCAATGCCATGGACTTCGACGACCTCATCGCGCAGACCGTCTACATGTTCCGTGCCTTCCCCGCGCTCGCAGAGTCCTACCGCCGCCGATTCCGCCACGTCCTCGTGGACGAATACCAAGACACTAACCACGCCCAGTACGCATTGGTCCGCGAAATCGTCGGCGAGGGTCCCCAGGCGAGCGAGCT
Organism: Arthrobacter sp. NPDC080031; assembly: GCF_040702485.1. Taxonomy (NCBI): domain Bacteria; kingdom Bacillati; phylum Actinomycetota; class Actinomycetes; order Micrococcales; family Micrococcaceae; genus Arthrobacter; species Arthrobacter sp. NPDC080031. The sequence goes on along the minus strand of NZ_JBFBLA010000034.1, from coordinate 16,621 downwards.
GACCGTCGTCGGCGACTCCGATCAATCCATCTACGCCTTCCGTGGCGCGGACATCCGCAACATCGTCGAATTCGAGAAGGACTACCCCGAAGCCCGCACCATCAAGTTGGAGCAGAACTACCGCTCCACCCAGAACATCCTGAGCGCGGCGAACTCCGTTATTTCGCGCAACCCCAACCGCCCGGACAAGAAACTCTGGACGGCCGAGGGCGACGGCGAGAAGATTATCGGCTACGTGGGGGAGAACGAGCACGACGAAGCCCAGTTCATCGCCAAGGAAATCGACCGGCTCCAGGACGAAGAGGGGCTGCGTCCAGGCGACGTCGCCATTTTCTACCGCACCAACGCCCAGTCCCGCTCCATTGAAGACGTCCTGGTCCGCGTCGGCCTGCCGTACAAAGTGGTGGGTGGCACCCGCTTCTACGAACGCAAGGAAATCAAGGACGCCCTCGCGTACCTTCGTGTCCTGGTGAACCCGGACGACGACGTCAATTTGCGTCGTGTCCTCAACGAACCCAAGCGGGGAATCGGCGATCGTGCCGAAGGCGCCGTGGCGGCGCTCGCCGAACGCGAACGGACGTCGTTCATGACTGCAGCGCGCAAGGCGGACCAGGCTCACGGCATGGCCACCCGCTCCGTGAATGCGGTCCTGGGCTTCGTGAAGCTCCTTGATGACTTGGCCGAAGTAGCGTCGGGTTCCGGGGCCGCGGCAGCCTTGGAGGCCGTCCTGGAACAGACCGGTTACCTTGCCGGGCTCCGCGCCAGCACCGATCCGCAAGACGAATCCCGCGTGGAAAACCTCGCCGAACTCGTCGCGGTGGTCCGGGAATACGAGCGAGACAACCCCGAGGGCTCACTCGGTGAGTTCCTGGAGCAGGTCTCCCTCGTAGCCGACGCTGACCAGATCCCGGACGCTCCGGAGGGATCCTCCGAGGACGCAGCCGCCGCCGTGGCAGAGGCCAAGCGAATGGGCGTGGTCACGCTCATGACCCTCCACACCGCCAAGGGCCTGGAATTTCCGGTGGTCTTCCTGACCGGCATGGAACACGGGCTGTTCCCGCATCAGCGTTCCGCAACGGATCCAAAGGAACTGGCAGAAGAACGTCGCCTGGCCTATGTTGGCCTCACCCGTGCACGGAAGCGCCTCTATGTGACCCGCTCGGAGGTCCGCAGCATGTGGGGCCAGAGCCAGTACAACCCCGCCAGCCAATTCCTCGAGGAAATCCCCACCGGTCTTGTGGAGTGGAAGCGCGAAGGCACGTCCCGCCAAGTCAGCGGCTGGGGCAACGCCCCCATCGGTTCCGGGCGTTACGGCGGATCCTTCTGGGGTGCCGGAACGTCGCGCGGGGCTGCCGCCAGCGCTACGGCGGGCTTCAACGCCGACGTGCCGGCCGCCGTCGTACGCAACCGTGTCCAGCCGCAAAAGGAAGTGCTCGCCGTCGTCGTGGGGGACAAAGTGAACCACACGAGCTTCGGCAACGGCACCGTGATCGGCGTCGAAGGCGCCGGTGACAAGACCGTGGCGAAGGTGAAGTTCGACGTCGGTGAGAAACGGCTGCTGTTGCGTTACGCGCCGCTGACCAAACTGGATTCCTAAAGGCTCCCGGTGGCCTGTCGTCTTAACATGACGGTCGCCGGACGCGCCGGAAAACCGCGTCATATAGCGGTTTTTCTACCGTCGATAGAAGTGTGTGCTTACTCACTTAACAGGTACTGTAGAACAGGCTGGCCTCCCCGGGGGGCTAAAGTTCGAGAGGAACTTGCGCAATGTGACCGGCTGCTGGCGGCCGTTCGATGCGCACCTATCCGCAGCCGGTTTTCGCGGTCACCGTGGTTTCCGGCTGTACAGAAACTACTTCGACGTAGAAGGACACTAAACCGTGGACCTGTTTGAATATCAGGCGCGCGATATGTTCGAAGCGCACGGTGTACCCGTGCTCGCCGGCATCGTGGCGCACACTCCTGAAGAAGCAAAGGCTGCTGCCGAGAACATCGGCGGCGTGACCGTCGTCAAGGCGCAGGTAAAGGTCGGTGGCCGTGGCAAGGCCGGCGGTGTCAAGGTCGCAAAGTCCGCTGACGAAGCGCTTGAGCACGCCACCAACATCCTTGGCATGGACATCAAGGGCCACACCGTCAACAAGGTCATGATCGCCCAGGGCGCCGACATTGCCGAGGAATACTACTTCTCCGTCCTGCTGGACCGGGCCAACCGCAACTACCTGGCCATGTGCTCGGTTGAAGGTGGCATGGAGATCGAGCAGCTTGCTGTTGAGCGCCCCGAGGCACTCGCCAAGGTCGCCATCGATCCCGCAGTCGGAATCGACCAGGCCAAGGCCGACGAAATCGTTGCCGCTGCCGGTTTCTCCGAGGAACTGCGCGCCAAGGTTGCTTCCGTCATCCTCAAGCTCTGGGACGTCTTCAAGAAGGAAGACGCAACCCTTGTTGAGGTCAACCCGTTGGTCAAGACCGGCGCTGGCGACATCGTTGCCCTTGACGGCAAGGTCTCGCTGGACGAGAACGCCGGCTTCCGCCACCCCAAGCACGCTCAACTTGAGGACAAGGACGCAGCCGACCCGCTCGAGGCCAAGGCCAAGGCGCAGGACCTGAACTACGTGAAGCTTGACGGCTCGGTTGGCATCATTGGCAACGGCGCCGGTCTTGTGATGTCCACCCTCGACGTCGTTGCCTACGCAGGCGAAAACCACGGCAACGTCAAGCCCGCCAACTTCCTTGACATCGGCGGTGGAGCCTCCGCTGAGGTCATGGCCGCCGGCCTGGACGTCATCCTGGGTGACGAGCAGGTAAAGAGCGTTTTCGTGAACGTCTTCGGTGGCATCACCGCGTGTGACGCTGTGGCAAAGGGCATCGTCGGTGCACTGGCCGAGCTTGGTGTCCACGCCAACAAGCCGCTGGTTGTCCGCCTCGACGGCAACAACGTCGAAGAGGGCCGCCGCATCCTGGCCGAGGCCAACCACCCGCTGGTTACCCTGGCAGCCACCATGGACGAGGGCGCCGACAAGGCCGCCGAGCTCGCCAACGCAGCTAAGTAAAGGGACCTCACAATGTCTATTTATCTGAACAAGGACTCCAAGGTCATCGTCCAGGGCATCACCGGCGGCGAAGGCACCAAGCACACCGCCCTGATGCTCAAGGCCGGCACCAACATCGTCGGTGGCGTCAACGCCCGCAAGGCCGGCACCACGGTGCTCCACGGCGACAAGGAAATCACCGTCTTCGGCACCGTCAAGGAAGCCATTGCCGAGACCGGCGCCGACGTCTCGATCGTCTTCGTCCCGCCGGCATTCACCAAGGCCGCCGTGGTTGAAGCCATCGAAGCAGGCATCGGCCTGGTTGTTGTCATCACCGAAGGCGTGCCGGTTCAGGACTCCGCCGAGTTCTGGGCACTCGCCCAGGTCACGGTTGACGCTGACGGCAAGCAGATCACCCGCATCATCGGCCCGAACTGCCCCGGCATCATCACCCCGGGCGAAGCCCTGGTTGGCATCACCCCGGCAAACATCACGGGCAAGGGCCCCATCGGCTTGGTCTCCAAGTCCGGTACCTTGACCTACCAGATGATGTACGAACTGCGCGACCTCGGCTTCTCCACCGCCATCGGCATCGGTGGCGACCCCGTTATCGGCACCACCCACATCGACGCCCTGGCAGCGTTCGAAGCTGACCCGGAGACCAAGGCAATCGTCATGATCGGCGAAATCGGTGGCGACGCCGAAGAGCGCGCAGCCGACTTCATCAAGGCCAACGTCACCAAGCCGGTTGTCGGCTACGTTGCAGGCTTCACCGCTCCCGAGGGCAAGACCATGGGCCACGCCGGCGCCATCGTCTCCGGCTCAGCGGGTACGGCACAGGCCAAGAAGGAAGCCCTCGAAGCTGCAGGCGTGAAGGTCGGCAAGACGCCGTCCGAGACTGCAAAGCTCCTCCGCGAGGTCTTCGCAGCCCTCTAGGACCCAAACACCAAAGCAGGGCCCACGACGGCGCCCGTCACCTTCCATGTGAAGGCGACGGGCGCCGTCGTTGTTTAACTGCTGGATACCCGGGCGTTCGGCTTTGACACACGCTCGCTCACCTATATAGCCCTTTTCACGAACGCCCGCTCACCTCTGAAGGCTTTTGGCCCAACGCCCGCTCACATCTTGTGAGCGGGCGTTTGGCGGTTAGGGCCGGATATGTGAGCGGGCGTTGGAGGGGGCATCGGGCACGACGTCTTGTGGCGCACATCGAGAATTTGTTAGTATGTCAGGACAAACTATAAAGGAGAGCAGATGCCCCTCGTCCGCATTGATGTCAACGAAGGCCGTACGCCGGAGCAGCTCGGTGACCTCAGCAAGCGAATCCACGATGCCATCCTCGCCGAGTACGGCATCCCCGAGCGCGACTACTTCCACATCATCACCGAGCATCCCGCGGGCCAGATTGTCGCGCAGGACGCCGGTCTTGGTTTCGAGCGAAGTTCCGGCGTGGTCATGATCCAGATATTCACCCAGGGTGGGCGCAGTCGCGAGGCCAAGCAGTCCTTGTTCGCCGCCATCGCCGCCCGGCTCGGTGAGATGGGGATCGCTGGCGAGGACGTTTTCCTGGGGTACGTGGAAAACAGTGCCGATGACTGGTCCTTTGGCTTTGGCCGGGCCCAGTATGTCACTGGCGAGCTGGCCGTTCCCGCACGCTGATTCCGGCGTTCTGGCGCGGATCCAAGCCCGAACTGCCGCGTAGTTTAGGCCATTACGTTTCGTTGTAAATATGTCAGTACAAACCTTTGACAGGACATGAATTCTGGTGCAAAGTAGTGGTTGTGGCCCCGCTCACTGCGGGCCGGCAAAAGCACCGGAGCTCTCACCGTCCCGCAAGAAGAGTTCACTACAGAAAGGTCCGCGATCACCGTGACCCACGAACTGCTCACCATCGGGCGCATCAGCGTTGATATCTACCCGAACGACATCGGTGTGGGACTGGAGGACGTGCAGTCCTTCGGCAAGTATCTTGGCGGCTCGCCGTCCAACGTGGCCGTCGCTGCCGCCCGCCACGGCCGTCGATCCGGTGTGATTACCCGTACCGGCGATGACCCCTTCGGCATCTACCTGCACCGCGAGCTGCGCAAGTTCAAGGTCGACGACGCATTCGTCACCCCGGTGCCCGGCCTGCAGACCCCGGCCACCTTCTGCGCGATCCAGCCCCCGCATGACTTCCCTTTGTACTTCTACGGCCGTTTCCCCACGGCACCGGACCTGCAGATCAAGGCCGAAGAACTCGACCTGGACGCCATCAAGGACGCCGGCATCTTCTGGTCCACCGTAACCGGCCTCTGCCAGGAGCCCAGCCGTTCCGCCCACCTCGCGGCCCACGAGGCCCGGCCGCGCACCGGCCTGAACGAGGGCCAATACACCATCCTGGATCTGGACTACCGCCCCATGTTCTGGGCGTCCGAGGACGAGGCCCGGGCTGAGGTGGCCAAGATCCTGCCGCACGTCACGGTGGCCATCGGCAATGACAAGGAATGCGCCGTCGCTGTCGGTGAAGGAACCCCGGACGAGCAGGCCGACCGCCTTCTGGCCGCCGGCGTCGAGATCGCCGTCGTCAAGCTCGGCCCCGAAGGCGTCATGGCCAAGACCCGCACCGAACGCGTTGTCTCGGCTCCGGTTCCCGTGGAGACCGTCAACGGACTGGGGGCAGGTGACTCCTTCGGCGGCGCCTTCTGCCACGGACTGCTCTCCGGCTGGCCTTTGGCCCGGATCCTGGACTACGCCAATGCCGCGGGCGCGATTGTTGCTTCCCGTCTCTCCTGCGCCGACGCGATGCCGACGCCGGGAGAAGTCACCTCGTTGCTCGCCGAGCGCGGCCGCCTGACCCCGGCCGGCGCCGGCACCGAAGCAGCAGCTTCCCCCGCAGTAGTTTCCGAAGGAGCAACACGTTGAGCCTCAATGACGACCCGCGCCGTTACGAGCACCTCAGTGCCATCCGGCTTGAAGATCCCGACGCCGTTGCCCGCGCCGCCGCTGCGCGCCGCCGCCACCCCGGCCTGAAGTACGGGACCCAGAACTTTATCGTGGCCGCCGACCATCCGGCCCGCGGCGCCCTGAGCGTCGGTTCGGACCCGGTGGCCATGGCCGACCGCCGGGATCTTTTGGACCGGCTGCAGATCGCGCTGGCGAATCCCGCCGTCGACGGTGTCCTGGCCTCGCCGGACATCATGGACGATCTGCTCCTGCTCGGCGCCCTCGAGGGCAAGCTCGTGTTCGGCTCGATGAACCGCGGCGGCCTCGCCGGGCTGGTCAATGAAATCGACGACCGTTTCACGGGCCACACCGCAGCTGCGCTGGACGCCCTCGGTGCCGATGGCGGGAAGATGCTGACCCGGATCTGCCTCGGGGACCCGGACACGGCGTCGATCCTGGAGGCGACGGCCAAGGCCGTGGACTCCCTCGCCGCGCGCAAGCTCATCGCCATGGTGGAGCCCTTCCTATCCGTCCGCGAGGCGAACGGCAAGGTCCGCAACGATCTTTCCCCGGACGCCGTCATCAAGTCCGTGGCCATCGCCGAGGGCCTGGGTTCCACGAGCGCCTACACCTGGATGAAGCTCCCGGTCGTGGCGGAGATGGAACGCGTCATGGCCGCCACTACGCTGCCCACTGTCTTGTTGGGCGGGGATCCGGATGCGGGCCAGGATGAGGTCTTTGCCAGCTGGCAGGCAGCGCTTGCACTGCCGGGAGTCCAGGGATTGACTGTGGGACGGACGCTTCTGTATCCGGCCGACGGAGACGTTGCCGGGGCCGTGGCCACCGCCGCCTCCCTTTTGAAGACGACAGAGCCGCTGAAGACACCTGCGAAAGTATCGGAGTAAGAGTAATGGCAACGCGCAGAATGACGGTCGCCCAAGCGGTTGTCGAGTTCCTGTCCAAGCAGTACACGGTTGATACCGTCGGAGGGAGCGAGTACCGGGAGCGCTTGATCCCGGGCACGTTCGGGATCTTCGGACACGGCAATGTCGCCGGCGTGGGCCAGGCCCTCAAGCAGTACCAGGCCGCGGATCCCAGCATCATGCCGTACTACCAGGGCCGCAACGAGCAGGCCCAGTCCCACCAGGCCGTGGGCTATGCCCGGCATACGCGCCGCCGCCAGACGTTCGCGATCAGCACCTCGATCGGTCCCGGCTCGTCGAACCTGCTGACCGGCGCGGCGCTGGCCACCACCAACCGGCTGCCGGTCCTCTTGCTGCCGAGCGACACCTTCGCCACCCGCGCGGCGGACCCGGTGCTGCAGCAGCTCGAGCTGCCCTACGCCTACGACATCACGGTCAACGACGCCTTCCGTCCGCTCTCGAAGTTCTTCGACCGGGTCTCCCGGCCGGAGCAGTTGTTCTCCGCGTTCCACCACGGCCTGCGTGTCCTGACGGACCCGGCCGAGACCGGCGCGGTGACCATTTCGCTGCCGCAGGACGTCCAGGCGGAGGCGCTCGATGTCCCGGAGGAGTTCCTGGCCGAGCGTGAGTGGCGGATCCGCCGCCCCGAAGCCGACGACGACGACATCCGCCGTGCCGCTGAGGCCATCCGTGCCGCGAAGCGGCCATTGATCATCGCGGGCGGCGGCGTCCTCTACGCCTTCGCCAACGAGGAACTCGCCAAGTTCGCTGAGCTGACCGGCATCCCGGTGGGCAACACCCAGGCCGGCGTCGGCGTCCTTCCGTGGGACCACCAGTTCTCGCTCGGAGCCATCGGCTCCACGGGCACGACGGCGGCGAACGCCATCGCTGCCGAGGCTGACCTGATCATCGGCGTCGGTACCCGTTACGAGGACTTCACGACGGCGTCGCGCACTGCCTTCCAGAATCCCGACGTGAAGTTCGTGAACATCAACGTGGCCGCGATCGACGCGTACAAGCACGGCACCGTGCTGCCGATCGTCGCCGACGCCCGCAAGGCCCTCGTCAAGCTGAACCAGGCGCTCGGCGGCTACCGTATAGGCGCGGACCTGGAGCAGAAGATCGCGGCGGAGAAGAAGCGCTGGGACGGCATCGTGGACGAGGCCTTCGACTCCCGCCACACCCCGCTGCCTGCGCAGAACGAGATCATCGGCGCCACCAACCGGGCCATGGACGAGCAGGACGTCGTCATCTGCGCCGCCGGTTCCTTGCCCGGTGACCTGCACAAGATGTGGCGCGTCCGGGATCCCTTCGGCTACCACGTCGAATATGCCTATTCGTGCATGGGCTACGAAATCCCCGGTGGCCTGGGCGTCAAGCGCGCCGCATTGGCCGAGGCAGCAGCGGGCGGCAAGGACCGCGACGTCGTCGTGATGGTGGGGGACGGCTCCTACCTGATGATGCACACCGAACTGGTCACCGCCGTCGCCGAACGCATCAAACTGATCGTGGTCCTGATCCAGAACCACGGCTACGCCTCCATCGGCTCGCTCTCCGAGTCCCTGGGCTCGCAGCGCTTCGGCACGCAGTACCGCGTGCTGGACAAGGAACAGCACTCCTTCGACGCCGGCGAGCACCTGCCCATCGACCTTGCCCTCAACGCAGAGTCCCTCGGCGCGAAGGTCATCCGGATCGAACCGGGCGAGAAAGTCATCGCCGAACTCGAACAAGCGATCCGCGACGCGAAAGCGGCACCGGAAGAGACGGGGCCGATCGTCATCCACGTCGAATCCGACCCCTTGCTGGACGCCCCGAGCTCCGAGTCCTGGTGGGACGTTCCCGTCTCGCAGGTCTCCGAACTCGAATCCACCCAACAGGCCTACAAGACCTACACCGACCACAAGAACCGCCAGCGCAAACTGCTCGGCTGACCCCTCAAGCTCTCTTCAAGCTACAGACAAGGAAGTCCGCACATGTCGACGACGACCACCATGACCACCATCAATCATTTCATCAACGGTGTTGAAACTTCCGGCGAAGGCGACCGCAGCCAGCCGGTCTACAACCCGGCCACCGGGGCGGTGACCGCAACGCTGCGGCTCGCGAACCGGGCCGATCTGGACGCCACCGTTTCCGCGGCGAAGGCCGCAGCGGAGAAGTGGGGCGATTTTTCCCTGGCCAAGCGCACCGCGGTGCTGTTCACGTTCCGCGAGCTCGTCGCTTCCCACGTGGACGAACTCGCGGCCCTGGTCACCGCCGAGCACGGCAAGGTCATCTCCGACGCGAAGGGCGAGATCGGCCGCGGCCTGGAGGTCATCGAGTTCGCCTGCGGCATCCCGACCCTGCTCAAGGGCGACTACTCGGACCAGGTCTCCACCGGCATCGATGTGTTCTCCTTCCGCGAGCCGCTGGGCGTCGTGGCCGGCATCACCCCGTTCAACTTCCCCGTCATGGTGCCGTTGTGGATGGCCCCGATGGCGATCGCCACGGGCAACGCGTTCATCCTCAAGCCCTCCGAACGGGACCCTTCCGCCTCCATGCTGCTGGCGAAGCTGTGGAAGCAAGCCGGACTGCCCGACGGCGTGTTCCAGGTCCTGCACGGGGACAAGGAAACCGTCGACGGGCTCCTGACCCACCCGGACGTGGACGGCATCTCCTTCGTAGGCTCCACCCCGATCGCCCGGTACGTCCACGAAACCGCGACCAGGCACGGCAAAAGGGTCCAGGCCCTGGGCGGGGCGAAGAACCACGCGATCATCATGCCCGACGCCGACCTGGACAACGCCGCCGACCACCTGGCCGCGGCCGCGTTCGGTTCCGCCGGGGAACGCTGCATGGCCATCTCCGTCGCGGTCGCCGTCGGGGACGCCGCGGAGCTGCTGGTGAAGAAGGTCGAGGAACGCGCCCTGGCCGTGAAGGTCAAGAACGGCACCGAGCCCGACGCCGAGATGGGGCCGGTCATCACCCCGGCCTCCAAGGAACGCATCGTGCGGATCGTCACCGAAGCCGAAGCCGCCGGCGCGGCCATGGTCGTGGACGGCCGCGACCTCGTGGTCCCCGGCCATGAGGACGGCTTCTGGGTCGGCCCCACCGTGATCGACCATGTGAACACCGGAATGAGCGCCTACACCGAGGAAATCTTCGGACCCGTCCTCGTCGTCGTCCGGGTCGAGGACCTAGACGAAGGCATCAGGCTCATCAACGCCAACCCCTACGGCAACGGCACCGCGATCTTCACCTCCTCCGGCGCGAACGCCCGCAAGTTCCAGCGCGCCGTCACCGTGGGCATGGTCGGGATCAACGTGCCCCTGCCGGTCCCGGTGGCCTACCACTCCTTCGGCGGCTGGAAAGCCTCGCTCTTCGGCGACAAGCACGTCTACGGACCCGAAGGCGTCTCCTTCTACACCCGCGGCAAGGTCATCACCTCCCGCTGGCCCGAACCCACCCACGCCTCCGGCGCCTCCTACAACTTCCCCTCCAACTAAGGAGCCCGCAATGACAGAGAACAAACTCATCATCGGCACAGCCCCGGACTCCTGGGGCGTCTGGTTCGCGGACGACCCCAAGCAGACCCCTTGGGAGCGCTTCCTGGACGAAGTGGCCGAGTCCGGCTACAAGTGGATCGAACTTGGCCCCTACGGCTACTTGCCCAACGATCCCGCTCGCCTCGCCGAGGAACTCAAGCAGCGCGACCTCAAGGTCACGGCCGGGACGGTCTTCACGGCCTTCCACCGCGGTGCCGCACAGTACGAAGAAGCCTGGGAGCCCGCGCGCAAGGTAGCCGAGCTCACGGCCGCCATGGGCGGCGAACACATCGTGGTCATCCCTGCGATGTGGCGCGACGACGTCACCGGGGAAGCCGTGGAGAGCGGGGAGCTGTCGCAGGAACAGTGGAATGATCTGTTCGCCGGCCACAACCGCATGGGCAAGGTGCTGCTGGAAGACTTCGGCCTCAAGCAGCAATTCCACTCCCACGCAGATTCCCACGTCGGCGCCCAGGCGGATATCGAGCACCTGCTCGCCGAGACCGATCCCCAGTACTTGAACCTCTGCTTGGACACCGGGCACGCCGAGTACTGCGGAGCGTCCAGCCTGGAACTGATCAAGAACTACCCGGACCGCATCGGGTACCTGCACTTGAAGCAGATCAACCCGGACATCCTGAAGAAGGTTAATGAGGAAAACATGACCTGGGCGGCAGCCAACCTGGCCGGCGTCATGACCGAACCGCCGAACGGCCTCCCGGACCTGCGTGCAGTTATCGAAGCCGTCGAAGGACTCAACCGCCCGATCTTTGGCATTGTGGAACAGGACATGTACCCCGTGGCCTTCGACGTCCCCATGCCCATCGCCAAGCGCACCCGCAACTACCTGCTCTCGTGCGGTTCCCGCACTGCCGTCAACTAACTAAGGACAGAACATTGACTGACATTCTCCGCGTGGCCGTCATCGGAGCGGGCCGCATGGGCGCCGACCACATCAAACGGCTCAGCACGCGCATCCACGGCGCCGAGGTGGCCGCCGTCGTCGACGTCGACCTCGCCCGCGCGCAGGCCGCCATCGCAGGGATCGACGGCGCCGTCGCCCTCGCCAGCGCCGAAGAGGCGCTCAACAACGGCGACGTCAACGCCGTGCTGATCGCTACCCCCGGTTTCCTGCACGAGGAAATCCTTTACAAGGCGCTCGAGAAGAACTTTCCGATCCTCTGCGAAAAGCCGCTGACGCCGGATGCCGAGAGCGCGTGGAAGGTTGTCCAGGCCGAAACGGCCCTCGGCCACAAACGCATCCAGGTGGGCTTCATGCGCCGCTTCGACGCCGAGTACGCCGCCCTGGGTTCCGTGATCCGCGACCGTGAACTGGGCGAGCTGCTCATGCTGCACCACCAGCACCGCAACCCGACCACCCCGCCGGGCTTCACCAACGAGATGCTCATCAACGACTCCGTGGTCCACGAATTCGACGCCATCCGCTTCTTCACCGGCGAGGAAATCACCTCCGTGCAGGTCCGACTGGGCAAGGCGACGCGCAACGCCCCGGACGGGCAGCATGATCCCCAGCACGTCCTGATCGAGACCGAATCCGGTGTCCTGGCCGACGTCGAAATTTATGTGAACGCCAAGTTCGGCTACGAAGTCGCCACCCAGGCGTCCTTCGAGGAGGGCATCGTCAGCATCGGTGGCGACGGCGGTCCTTACGTCCGCAGCGCCGGCCGCTGGGGCGGCAAGGTCACGGCAGGTTTCGAAGAGCGCTTCGGTGCCGCGTACGACGTCGAGGTCCAGGCGTGGGTGGACGCCGCCCGCCGCGGCGAAATCGGCGGCCCCACCGCCTGGGATGGCTACGCCACCGCTGCTTGCTGCGAAGCAGGCGTTGAAGCCCAGAAGTCGGGCGAAAAGGTCGCTGTACAGCTGAACACCAAGCCTGAGCTGTACAAGTAGGAGTGGCCATGCGGATTGCCCTTGACCCGACCCCGTTCCACCACAGCCACAGCCTGCTGGAGTTCCCCCGGCTGGCCGCCGATCTCGGCTACAAATACCTCCAGCTGACCCCGCACGCCGACTTCATCCCGTTCTTCAACCATCCCAAGGCCGACGACGAACTGGTGGGCCAGCTGAAGAAGGCCTGCAAGGATGCCGACGTCGAGATCGCCTCGGTGCTTCCTGTGCTGCGTTGGTCCGGACCGGACGAAGACGCCCGCGAGGCGGCTGTCCGCTACTGGAAGCGTGCCATCCAGATCACGGTCGACCTTGGCGTGCAGACCATGAACACCGAATTCAGCGGACGCCCGGAAAAGGCAGAGGAGTCCGAAAGGGCCTTCTACCGCTCCATGGAAGAGCTCCTTCCGATCATCGAGCGCGAAGGCCTGGACGTCCTCATCGACCCGCACCCGGACGACTTCGTCGAGGATGGACTCGCCGCCCTCCGGGTCATCCGTGGCGTGAACTCGCCCAACATCGGCATGGTCTACGTTGCCTCGCACACGTTCCACATGGGCAACAAGCCGCTCGAGATCATGCGGGCCGCGGGGGATAAGCTGCGACTGGTCCACGTGTCCGACACGATGGATCACCACGCCTCCCACGGGCTGCGCTACATCACCAACCCGCCCGGCAACGCCGTCCGCGTGCACCAGCATCTCAAGATCGGCGACGGCGACGTCAACTGGGACGAGTTCTTCGGCGGACTCAAGGAAATCGGCTTCCTGGACAAGGACAACACCGTCATGGTGTCCAGCGTCTTCGCCGAGGACGACAACGCCAACGAGGTGTCCCGCTACCAGCTGGAGACGATGGGCAAGTACATCGCCAAGGTCCAGTAGGGGAAGACGCGGAAGGGAGGCGGCGATTTCTCGGCGCCTCCCTTCGGTGTTTAAGGCCGGATATGTGAGCGAGCGTTATTGTTTGAAGGCGGATATGTGAGCGAGCGTTGCTTCGACGGACGCTCGCTCACCTTTGACGCCTTTTTTACCGACGCTCGCTCACCTCCTCACGGCAGAGTCGCGGTCAAGTAGGTGGCCCCCAAAGGCAAATAATCCGAACGATGAAGAATCTCGAGGAGATGCCCGCACATGGTCGAACAGGACGGTTTTTCCATCAGTGGGCTACGGCGCCGTCCCATCATGGCACTTACGGCATTGCTCGGCATGCTAATTGTTCTGTTTGCCATTGCGCTGCCTGTGCTGTGGACAGACAGCTACCCGGTTCGAATAGCCTCAGCGAGCATGACCGTAGCAGGCGCTGGGGTCTTGGCGCTCGGGCTTTCACTGAGCACGCTCCTCAAGCCAGGTACCCGCGGTAAAGAATTCACCTTCGTAGGTTCCGGAGGGATTGGACTGGCAATGATCGTCATCGGCGCACTGACTCTCATGGAAATCGACCGCCCGGTGTGAAATCGAGTGGGAGGCACGGGAACCTCCGGCCCTCCCACTCGACTTACTGGTGTGAGCGAGCGTTGCTAAGCCGTCACGTTCAGCGACGCCGAAAGCGCGGCGTCGGCGTCGCGCAGGACCTTTGCCGCTACCTCGAGACCTTCGATCCGGCCGCCGCGTGTGCCTTGCCGGCCATTCCTGCGCTGATGACTCAAAGCCTAATTATGTGAGTATGTCCTGTCAATGTTTCGCGCATACCCTTGATAGCAGAGTAGAAAGGTTCCGGACCGTGAGTGCGACAAGTCCCAAAACCCGCCGCCCGACCATCTATGACGTTGCTGCTTGCCATGCATGTTGACGGGCTGGTCATCGCGGCGGAACCGAGTGAGTCCATGCTCGACCGGACGTGGGTGCCCACGGTCGTGGCCGGGTGGCGCAAGGGGGTGCCGGCCGGTGCCGATCTCATCACCAACGACGACGACGGCGGGGGCGGCATGGCCGCCGGGCATTTGCTCGGGCTGGGTCATACCCGCATCGGCCATCTCTCAGGGTCCGACGGCGCGTCAGCCCACCGGCGCGCCGGTTTCCGCCGGCGAATCCAGGCGGCCGGCGTCGAACTCCTGATCGCGGAGTCCGACGGTACTTGGGAGGAAGATGGCTACACCGCAGCTACCTGGCTGCTGGATCACCACCCGGAAACGACGGCGATCTTTGCGGCCAACGACACAATGGCCGTCGGCGCATTTGCTGTGCTTAAGGCGCGCGGGCTGAGCGTGCCCGGCGACATTTCGGTGATCGGCTACGACAATTCCCCACTGGCCAAGTCGAGGTACTTGGACATCACTTCAGTCGACAACCGTAGCGATCTTGTCGGCATTGACGCTGCGCACAGGCTGCTCGCGAGGATTGAAGACCCCGCCATCAAGCCCGAGCGCACCTTGATTGATCCCGTCCTGGTTGTGCGAAGTACCACGGCCCCGCCGGCCCCGTAACCCCGATATATCACCGTTTTCGCAGGGGAACATATGACCCTCTCACGTAAAAACATCCTAATGTCAGGACAAAGTCTTGACATATGTGAGGCCAGTCACCATGATCGGTGTAGAGGGCTTTGAGCTCCTGCAGAGTGGCAGGGCCGCAACCCCTATCAAAGGAGATAAATCGTGAAGAAGTTTTCCTGGCGGAAGGCGGCACTCGTGGCGGCCGTCGTTCCGATGATGGCTCTCAGCGCCTGTTCCAGCCAAGGCGGGAAACCGGTTGACAGCGGCAACGCCGCCGGTGGCGGCGGGCAGGCCGCTTCGACGCCTCGGATCAAGGTGGCGCTCATTACGCACGCGGTCGTGGGTGATACGTTCTGGGACATCGTGCGCAAGGGTGCGGAGGAAGCGTCCGCGAAGGACAATGTCGAACTCCTTTACACTAGCGATGCTGATGCGGGCCGCCAGGCCCAGCTCGTGCAGCAGGCCATCGATCAGAAGGTCGACGGGATCGCAGTCACGTTGGCTAAGCCCGATGCCATGAAGGACGTCCTCAAGAAGGCAGAGGATGCGGGTATCCCGGTGGTTAGCTTGAATGCCGGCTCTGATGCTTCGGCTGCCCTGGGGGCTTTCACCTACTTCGGATCTGACGAGAAAGTCGCTGGTCGGACTGTCGGGGCGAAGCTGGCGCAGGATGGGTACAAGCACCCGATCTGTGTGATCCAGGAGCAGGGCCACGTCGGCCTTGAAGCACGGTGCGCAGGTGTGAAGGAAAAGGTTCCCGGGACGGAAATCCTCTATGTGAACGGCCAGGACATGACGTCGGTCCAGTCCACCGCGACGGCGAAGCTCCAAGCGACGAAAGATGCTGATGTGATCATTGGACTCGGAGCCCCATTCACGCTCACCCTGCTTAAGTCGGTCAAGGATGCGAGCAGCTCCGCAAAGGTTGCCAGCTTCGACCTGAACGCGGACCTTGCCCAGAAGATCGTGGACGGTTCCGTGATCTTCACCGTGGACCAGCAGCCGTGGCTCCAGGGCTACATGTCCGTTGACTCCCTCTGGCAGGCCAAGCGCGGCGGTTTCAAGCTCGGTGGCGGCCAGCCCGTCCTGACCGGTCCCGCCATCGTGGACAAGTCCAACGCTTCCGACGTCCTCAAATTCGCCCAGCAGGGCGTCCGCTAGATCCAGGATTCAGGCTGCGCGGCGGGCGACCGCCGCGCAGCCTGAGCAACAAGGAGCTCTTCCTATGGCAAACACAGCAACCCTGCCGCCGGCGCCGGCTTCGGCCCCCGGCGATGAGCGGATCGGACGTCGGAGCCCGGTTCAGAAGTTTTTGGGGAGGCCCGAAGTCGGCGCCCTCGTGGGGGCCGTCGTCCTCTTCATTTTCTTCGCTTCGGTGTCGCAGACGTTCACCCAGCCGAACGCGCTCGCCACCGTCCTGTATGGTTCCTCGACGATCGGGATCATGGCGGTGGGGGTGTCGTTGTTGATGATCGGTGGCGAGTTCGACCTCTCCACGGGTGTGGCCGTGATCTCCTCGGCCCTGACCGCGTCGTTGTTCAGCTGGTATTTCTCCATGAACGCCTGGGTCGGCGTTGGGCTGGCCCTCGTCGTCTCGCTCGGCATCGGTTTCATCAACGGGTGGATTCTGGTCAAGACGAAGCTGCCGTCCTTCATCGTGACGCTGGCGACGTTCCTGATGCTCACGGGCCTGAACCTGGCCCTGACCCGCCTGATCGGGGGGTCGGTGTCTTCCCCGTCGATTTCCAAGCTGGACGGTTTCGATTCGGCCCACGCGGTGTTCGCTTCCTCGATCAGCATCGGCGGGGTCGAGGTGAAGATCACGGTGTTCTTCTGGATCATCCTGGTCGCGGTCGCCTCCTGGGTGCTGCTGCGCACGAA